>NZ_JAZDRH010000012.1:0-87414 GCF_047470865.1 Pseudomonas sp. F1_0610 | reverse complement strand
AATTATTCTTAAAAAATAGAAGAAAATACCGTAATTATTAAATATATCATCACATAATTTTTCATTTACTTTCTCAAAATCGAAAAGATCACTCCACCAAGATAAATAAAGCGAATCGTTTTCTTTAATATCCAAGCATAAAGTTTGTTGCTGCTCACTCTCACAATTAAAAAAAACAAGATCTGTGACATCTATCGGTGAGACTCTAGAGTTGAATATTTTTTTTAACTTATATTTATATAAATTATTTAAATCTGCTCTTCTGTCAATAAAATCTAACATATTATATATCCTATCTTCTGCAGCAAGCCAGCAGTAATTAAATGCCGCCAATCTTCAGTATTAAGTGGTTCAGGAAAACAGTTATCTTGGTACAGCTCATAAGCCATACAAGCAAGGCTATAAAGATGTTGGTTATTATGCTATAGCAAATCATAAAAAGGATTGTGTGTCTGTATATAATGCCATAAAGGTATAAGTTCTAATTTATGCAATACTTCATCAAAAAAAACCTGCTGTCGTGTGCGAGCTAACAATTGAATTTGATTAAGCATTACAAAGCATCCAGCATGTTTAATCTTAGCTATTTAGCTTATTCTGCTTATCAATTTTATCTTTGATACGCTCCAATTGAAGGCGCATTTCAGCATCTACTTCATCAGGTTTAATGCTCAAAATAATTTTTTGTAAAACACGTATTTCATTGGCGTCTAATTGGCCATCGCGCTTTGCAATATCTATAATTTTTGTCAATTCAAAAGCATCTAATTTTCCGCCATTGCGGTAACTTGCCATTAGATGGTCTAGCATTTCTAACCAATCACGGCTCATATCTCACTTCCTGTGTTAAGTAATCCAAATATTCTTATTGAATACAGCATTAGCGCAAATTGAAATAAGTTTTATATTGATACGAAACAAGTTCAACTTACACTATATATTCTTCGAATCTGTCTGTTTTTGTTGATTATGCTCAAGCGTTTCTTCAAGCGCTTGCACCACGCCATAAGGCAACTCAGTTTGAGCCTCAATTTCCTCTTCAATTTCTTCACGTGAGGCTTGAGCTGCCTTTTCTTGCTCTGTGAACGCTTCTTGAGCACTGCTATGCTTGCGTTGATAACGTGCTTGCGCGCGATCTAAAGGAGCCGCTCTCAAACGCCAAGCTGGCCATAAGGCTAATAAGAAAACCAAACCAAATAATAAGAAAGTATGTTCATAGGCAATAGATAACATGCCTTCTTCTGCACCTTCTAAGTGGGTATAGCGCCATTGTAAAAATGCAGTCAATAAGTTAATCCCAAAAGCACCACCAATCTGCCTAACAAAGGTGATAGCACCAGCACCATAAGGTAAATCTTCTTTAGATAAGCCCTGTAATGAAGCCGTATTAACCGCAGGCGATAATAAGCCTAGACCAGCACGCCCAATGCCTGCCCAAATGGCTAGCCACATTGCGCCTGTACCAACAGCAAAAAAGCCAAACCAAATAATAGAGAGCGCAAAGAGGATTAACCCTACTAACACTAACCATGCAACAGATACACGATCACACAGCCAACCACTAAAAAAGGAAGCAAAGCCTAGAAATAAACCAGCGGGCAATAGTATTAACCCAGATGCCCCAGCACTAAAGCCTTCAATCACCTGTAAGTAAACAGGAAGCAAATAGGTTGAGCCAAACAAACCAGCACCTAACGCGAAAGCAATCCAACTAGCTCGCCTAAATGCAGGTTGCAACCATAAATGAACAGGTAAAACGGCATGTGGTTTACCATGTGACACAATAAAAAAAGCAGCTGTACACAATACAGCAACAAGCAATGGCACATAAACGATAGGAGCAAACCAGCTATTCGTTTGCGCTTCTGCCAAACCACCCAAAGAGGTAAAAATAGCAACTGTTAATAGCGAGAAGCCGACTACATCAAGCTTTTTACTGGTTTTAGTACGTTCATCAGGAAGCACCCAAGATGCCATCATTAAAATGACAATACACACTGGCATAGGTAGCCAAAAAGAAGCTTGCCAACCAAAAGCATCTACTAAAAAACCGCCTACAGTTGGCCCTAAAGTAGGCGCTATCATTAAACCTAAAGCGTATAAGCCAAGCGCCCTGCCACGTTTCCCTTCATCGTAGACTCGAAAAATCAAGACCGTAGCTAATGGTTGGATAATGCCTGCACAGAAACCTTGCAAGGTGCGCAAAATAACAAGGTGCCAGCCATCTGTAGCTATAAAGGCAAACACCGAGCTCATTAAAAAAATACCTATGCTAATTTGCATAGTAAATAACGAGCCAAGTTTTGATTGCGCCCAAGCTGCCAAAAGCAAACCTGCGGTCATTGCTGCAAGGAAACCAGTAGCTAGCCACTGCGCCATTGACCATTGCATATTAAAAGTGCGCATAATTTCAGGCAGGGCTACGTTAATGCTGGTTGAGGATAGAGCCGTGACCATGCTGCCCATTAATAAAACTGTCAGTAATATTTTTCGATAGTGTGGACCGAAATGCGCCTGCAAGCTGGCTAGGTCTCGATTCATAAATTTTTCTCGATATTGGCCAAGATGCGTGTATGCACGCCCTGGCAGATTTGTTGTTCTTCTTCGCTAATACCTTGCAGCACTTGATCCCTCAGCTCTGCAGCAATATCTTCGATTGTTGTTATCAGTTGTCTAGCGCTGTCAGTTAAAATCAGTTTTTTAGCTCGGCGATCTTGGGTATCGACAATACGCTGAACCAAACCTTGCTGTTCAAGGTTATCGAGTAGACGTGCTAAGGTGGGGCCCTCGACACCTACACTTTCAGCTAATTGCCTTTGTGCTGGCGGCTCATTAAAGCGCGATAAATGTAACAGCACCAGCCAACGCGCCTGGGATAGGCCAATTTCAGCTAAACGCCGATCCAACGCTGAACGCCAAGCCCGCGAAACCTGAGCTAGATAGGTACCAAAAAGATGACGTTGGTAGGCCGGCATACGTAGAACTCCATGAATACTTAGCTAGCTAAATAAAACAAAACTTACCTTAACTTACCATCAGATGCTAGTGATTCTCAAAAAACCATTCTGGGATTTTTCTTAGATCTGACCAAATTCAAGCTTTAAGGCAGCTCGAACGCAATGCAAGACACCTTCATCGACGCTAAAGTTATGCATTTTTTGTAATTGAGAAACACTGGGTAACTCACCGTCACCATCTAAAAACGCGTCTTGGATTTGCTCAACTATTTCCCAAGGTAAATCTAAAGCTTGTTCTAGACTTAACTGCCCCGCTGCAATCACCTGCGCCATTAAACTATAGATGCTTTTTTCCGAACAATTAAGCTGCTGTGCCATTTGGCTAGGCGTCATGCCGCTGCGTGCCAAGGTGACTAACTCATGATTAAGATCACTCACATTATGGGTGGGCGCTTGTGCAGTTTGTCCTTGTAGCACTTTTAAAAATACGTCACCATAACGCTCTAACTTACGCGCACCAACGCCGCTAATAGCCGCCATATCTGACATATCTTGTGGCTGACTACGTAACATTTCTAGCAAGGTAGAATCGGGAAAAATCACATAGGGCGGCACGGCATGCTCTTGAGCTAACTGTTTACGCAAGGCGCGTAAATTTTCCCACATATCACGTTCGTGGGCACGGACCAATTGACTGGCAGAGCTTGTCTGCTGTGGCTTGCGTGGGCTGACTTGTTCTTTTCTTAGTAATAATTGCTCTTGCCCTTTGAGTAAATCACGGCATTTTTCAGACAAACGAAGCCCATTAAAGCCTTCAATATCCACATCAACATAACCGCGAGCGATCAACTGTCGAAATAGCGTGCGCCATTCGTTCTCATCAATTCCCTTGCCTAAGCCATATACAGATAAGCGCTGATGTCCATTGTTTTGTATACGCTCATTATCTCGCCCAAGCAGCACATCAACCAAATACCCAACACCATAGCTTTGTCCTGTACGATAAATCGTTGATAGCGCCTTGCGCGCTGCTTCTGTGGCGTCCCAAGTCTGCACCTTATCTACGCAATTATCGCAATGACCACATGGTTGTTTGAGCACCTCATCAAAGTAGCCCAGCAATGCTTGACGACGACAACGCGCTTCCTCGCATAGGGCTAACATTGAATCTAATTTATGTTGTTCTACACGCTTATGCTGCTCATCCCCTTCTGATTCTGTCAGCATCTTTTTCAGCCATACAATATCTTGGAGACCATAGGCCATCCAAGCTTGTGCTGGCAAACCATCACGCCCTGCTCGGCCTGTTTCTTGATAATAGGCTTCCAATGATTTTGGCAGATCCATATGCGCTACAAAGCGTACGTTGGGTTTATCAATTCCCATGCCGAAAGCTATGGTAGCAACCATGATTAAACCTTCTTCATTTAAGAAACGCTGCTGATTAAAGGCGCGCAACTGATTATCTAAGCCAGCGTGATAAGGCAAAGCAGGGTAGCCGCGCTCAGATAAATATTGGGCATACTCCTCGACTTTCTTGCGAGACATGCAATACACAATGCCTGCATCACCTTTATGCGGGGCTAAAAAGTTTAACAGCTGTTGGCGAGGATTATCCTTAGTGACTATCTGGTAGTAGATATTAGGACGGTCAAAACTGGATAGAAACTGTTTTGCTTGTTGCAAATGTAAGCGTTCGATAATTTCTTGTTGAGTACGTCCATCAGCTGTTGCAGTTAAGGCTATACGTGGCACATCTGGGAAAAGCTCAGCCAGCTGGCTCAAGGCTAAGTATTCAGGTCGAAAGTCGTGCCCCCACTGGGATACACAATGCGCTTCATCAATTGCAAAAAGTCCAACCTTTAGCTGTTGCAGAAACGCTAACATTCGCGGTTGTAACAGACGTTCTGGAGCCAGATAAAGCAGTTTAATATCGCCTTGGCGTAAACGATTGGCAATCTGGCGCTGTTGTTCATGATCCAAACTCGAGTTCAGAGCCGCTGCTGTAATACCTAACTCTTCCAGCGCTGAAACCTGATCCTGCATTAGTGCAATTAAAGGCGAAACCACCACAGTAACACCGTCTCTTAGCAATGCTGGTATCTGATAACACAAGGACTTGCCACCGCCTGTTGGCATCAATACAAGCGCATCACCACCTTGGGTGACATGCTCAATAATGGCTAACTGCTGTCCACGAAAACTATCATAACCAAAGATATGTTTGAGCGTATCTTGCGCCTGTTTTAGCATGCCATCCTCCAGAATAAGCGCTGTATTATACGCACATTCATCACTTTGCTCTAACACCAGATAGCAATAACAAGATACTTAAATTGTATTGATATTCATTATCACTAGACTATAATTCTTACGACATATAAAGACTTTAAAGATTGTTAGGAACAGAAAATGCCTACACCAAGACCTCATCAATGCGTAATTAGTGTTCAAGACAAACAATTTATCACCCCCAATTATCTGCGCATTGTGTTTAATTGCCCCGACGCGACTCATTACAAAGACACTCCTATCGGCGACAACAACAAGTTATTTATTCCACCGCAAGGACAAAAAGAAGTTCAACTCCCAACCTTTGATTTTGAAAATCGCCGCTGGCTTGTTGAAGATGAATCTAAGCGCCCAACAGTACGCACCTATACCCACCGCGCAATTGATTTAGATAAGCAGCAAATCACTATTGACTTTGCTATACATGAAGGCGATAGCATTGCTTGTTCATGGGCACGAAACTCAAAAATAGGCGACCAAATTGGCGTCACCATGCAGGTACAAGCTCGAAAAACGCTACCAGAAGTAGATAACTATCTTTTCGTCACCGATCCAACTGGACTACCTGTAACTGCTGCCTTTTTAGAAAATCTTGCCCCTGAAGCACGTGCTTATGTCATAGCTGAAGTACCGACAGAACAAGATTTCTTGCCTATGCCATCAGCAGCTGATGTCACAATTGAATGGGTAGTCAATCCTCACCCTGAGCAAGGCAGCCCATTATATGAGCGTGTTAAACAGCTAAACCCTGCACTTTTGTTTGAAAATGGCACACGTTATGCACATATTACTGCCGAATACAGCACTATTCGCAACACTCGTAATTATCTACGTAAAGAGCTAGGTTGGACTCGTGATGAATGCTATGCCTGCTCCTACTGGCAAATTGGTAAAACAGAAGACAAGCTTGGCAAAAAAGTAATGGATGATTGATCCTTTATCTTTGCCGTAATTTATCGTGTTTAAGGTAGTCGCAGCCTAATTACTCGACTACAATAAGCCTTCATACATTTGCCTTGGTAACTTAAATGTCATTCGCTGAGCAACTAACGCGCCTACAAAACTTTTTAGACTACGAAGATCTTTCCGAAGAAGCGCTTGATTATGTAGCAGCGCATGGCTATTTAACTGCGTTATCTATTTGCCCAGAAAGCGTTTCTGAGCGCGAATGGATTGATGCTTTATTTGACCAAGAGCCCAATTATAAAGACGCTACTGAAAAGCAAGCTATTGAAGATGCACTGATCCAACTAAAAGCATTGGTAGCTCGCCAACTAGCTAGCGATGAAGACTTTGAACTACCTTGCGATATTGACTTAGGTGATGACCCAAACCTATCAGACATTCGTGGTTGGTGCATTGGTTTTATGGAAGGCGTTTTCATGCGAGAAAACGCATGGTTTGAAAATAACGAAGAAGAAGTCAGTGAGCTATTACTGCCTATTATGGTTGGCTCTGGACTCTTTGAAGAGGAACCTGAGTTTGCTGAAATGGCCAATAATGAAGACCTTGTCTACAGCATGCTAGAGCAAATTCCAGAAGTACTAACTGCACTTTTCTTATTGTTTAATGCGCCAGAAGAAAAGTCTTCTCGCTAGCTTAAAAGTAGAGGCAAATAAAAATCCGCGAATTATCGCGGATTTTTATTGGATACCAATTATTTTTTACTAAAGCTTAAAGTTGATACATAAATAACCTTAGCATAATCTTTTCCTAAGTACTTACCAGCCTTTTCTTCAGTATAACTTGCTTCAATCACATAGTTACCTTGTTGGGTTAGATCTAGAGTAACAATGCCTTCATTGTCTGTTTTTAATTCAATTTCCTTTAATTCAGGCGTGACAACAGAAATACTGTGCTCAACCGCCTTTTCCCCATTTAATAATAATTTAAATTGCCCTTTACTTATATCTACTGGGGTCATTTCATAATCTAAAGAAGTTTTAGTTTCTGTTATGCCATTTCGCGCTCGGAAGTTAACTAACATATCTTTGTGCAGTACACTTGTTGAAGTACGTACATCTCCATCTTTAGTGCTCGGATAAAGAATATGATCCTCACCTAAAGTACCAGCCATCATTTTTTCTACTTGAACCAAACTGGAATCCTTAAACATCCCCAACTTTTCAGCGTTTTCTTTTAGCCCTTCATTAGCTTCACCAAAATACGCAAACGTATTACCATTTTCAGCCCGCTCAAGCCACAACATATGAGCTTGAGCCGCACTCGCAAACAATCCTAATAAAGTAATAGCAGTTAGTTTAGTAAATACATTTTTCATGTTTAATCCTTAGTAATTCCAATTAAGTGTTGCGGTTAAGTTTCTTGGCTCGCCATAAGTATGGTTAGAGGCATTTAAGGTGTATTTTTTATCAAGTATATTATTGGCGTTAACTGATAAATTTAAGTTAGGAGAAATATCGTAGCGGGCCATAGCACTAACTAAGCTATAACTAGCTTGGCGCCCATTACGCTCTTGTAATTTATTTGTAGACATTAAATGAGTATTACTCTGCCATGTGAAACCCATACCTACAGTTAATTTATTAAATTGATTAGGTAGGCGATAGCGCGTAAATAACTTAACTTGATCCATAGGCGTCATATCAGCTTTAATACGATGTCCATCTTTATCTTTAGTTATGCTATGGCTATAACCTGCATTAATATGCCAATCAGGCAAAATTTCACCTGCCAATGAAATTTCATATCCTTTTGAGCGTGTTCCATTGACAGCCTTATAAGCTGAATATCCAGCTGGCGTTTCCTTGTCACCATCTTTAACAGCTAAGTTATCTAGATCAGATTGAAAAAACGCTACATTTACAGTTAACTGATCATTTAATATGCTGCCTTTAACACCCACTTCATAAGTATGCCCTTCTTCAGGATCTAAATAAGACCCCGACTCTGTTTGGTAATTTTGCGGGTTAAAAATATTTGTATAACTGGCATAGGTCGCCCAGTTTTCAGTTATGTCATAAACTACGCCTGCATAAGGTGTAACCACACCAGTTTCTTTGCGACTGTAGTTATTAAGTGGTGAAAGCGAGCTATTTACTTCTGCTTTTTTATGCCAATCACTGACTCGTGCACCTAAAATAAGTGCTAAGCGATCTGTTGCTTTAAAACGTGTAGCAGCATAAAAACCTTGTTGACGTAGTGTTTCTTTATTTCGAATACCTGTATAAGCCATGTCAGGTTTAGCTATTTGCCCATTCCAACCAGCCGTCGATACGTTTTCGATGCTCCCACCTGAATACTCTCGATCATTACTTGTACTACGTAATGCATTAGTGCCAACAACAATCTGATGCTCACGCCCGAAAGCGTGATACTTTCCTGTTAAAGAAAGATCAATTGCAATTTGCTGCGGCGTTTGTGCCTGCCGCCCGTAGGTAAGCGAACCTTTTCCATCAATTAACTTACGCGTACCCAAGACGCCATAAATTCGATCCGTTTCTAAATAGGCATTGATTAAGGATGCGTTTAACTGCCAATCTTCATTAAAATCATGTTTGATATCAGCAAAATAGGTAGTAATAGCAATATCACTATATGCCCAATCAGCTGAAGCATTGTCAGAACGTGAGTAATATGTTTTTTCAGACGTTTTACTATCTAACTTACGAAAAGAATGCACACCGCCATTATTAGTTTTGATTTTGCTATAACTAAATCCCACATCCAGTAACGTCGAATCAGATAAATCAAACTCTAAAATACCGTAGGCAGCTGTACGATGTTGTTTTACGCGATCAAGCCATGAACCATTATCTTGATAGTTAACAACAATGCGCCCACGAATACTTCCTTCATCATTGAGCGCACCCGCAACATCTGCCTGCCCACGATAAGTATCCCAAGAACCAACACTGCTTGATAAACTGACACGTGGATCTATCGTTGGTCTTTTTCGAACCAAGTTTACGGTAGCATTAGGATAGCCAGCACCACTTAGCAAGCCTGTTGCACCCTTGATAACTTCCACACGCTCATAGCCTGCAGAATTCTGCTCCATCATTGCACCCGCTAAAGCAGGCGATAAACTTACACCATCTAACTGATAGTTCTGTACTTTAAATCCACGTACTAAAAAGTCGCTACACGTAACGCAAGCACCTGACACACCATATTCAATACGATTCATGCCAGGCGTTTGATCAAGCACTTTGCCTACGGTTGTAAGCTGCTGATCTTCGATTTGGGCATTAGTGATAATGTTGATGGTTTGTGGTGTTTGCCTTAATGTTAAAGGCATTTTTAGAGAGGATTCGCTTTCTTTCGCTTGGTATTCCAGACTTGAATCTTGTTGGCCCTTAATTACAGTGGCGTCAAGCTCTAATTCGGTATTGGCATAACTGCTAGATAAATAAGTGGCGCTCGTAATGGCTAAACCTAACACAGACAACCGTGGTGTTAATACGTTTACTACAGGCACGTTGTACTCCCCATACAACATAATAAGAATCATTAGCATACACATAGAAACATACATTAACAATAATTATTCTCATTTGCATTTTTGGAGTATGCTTTTTATTGATAATTTTTTTTATAAATTTTCTGACCCATAGCGCTTATCTGCCCTTCAATTAACGCTTCAAAAGGGTTTAGTAAAGGAGAAAAGTCAGTGTCTGGCTCTAGTACTGAAAGACAAGCAACTACAGCCTCTATCGTCGATAACGATTGCGCATTAGGTGCTTTACGTAAGCGATAGCGACTAGCATGTTCAACAGTTAAGCTCAGCTTAGGCAAAGCTGCTAGCCATGGGTTTAAATGCAATAATAGCTTTGCTTTACGCCATGTGCCATCTAACACAATTAACTGTTTAACCTCGCCTAAGGGCAGCGTTTCAACTGCTTTAGCCTCTGCATGTGGAAATAATAAATAACTGCCATTTGTTGCCAACTTATCTTTTAAAGCTGCAAAGTCTTCAGCAACCTGCAATTGGCAATCGCACAAACCTAAGGCGACAAAACGTGCGGTGTTAAGTGCATGTTTCTGCTCACTTGGGTGCTGTAAAATCCATACCCTTGTATTCGATTTAAGTGAGGGAATAAGCTTACATAAGCATTGTTTTTGCGGTCGAACACAACGTGGACAATTAATTCTAGCCATTATTTAACTCATCCTGATTAAAACAGGCTTGCATGGTTTCGATAAGATTTGGCCCACGTCGTTCTTTAAAGAAACGACTGAAAGCTTTTGGCTCTTGATAAATAGCATCTTTATATGAACGATAATACTTAATAGCTTTTAATGCTTGTTTAGCAATTTTACGGCCTTGGCGTTTTTTGCGCTTTAAAAAATTCAATGTCGCTTTTGGTTTTTTTCCAAATAAAATTTCAGTATCAACGCAACATTGCAAGTCAGTATTGCCGGATAACTTAGCTTGATATAAAAGCAAACTATCTTTTTCTTTCATAGTGTCGTACAACATGAAGGCACAGAGATACACCGAATCGGCCAAGGCTGAACCTGCTCGATACGCTTTTAATTCTTGTTTTAATAAATAACCTATAAGTTGACGATCTGCTTTTGAATAATTCGCGTAAATTCTCTGAATTAGCAGCCAACGTTTCGCATAATTGGCATCTGTGGTATATCCTAGCTCGTTATACAGCGCTAAAAAGCTATAGTGTTTTACATCTTTTTTGCGAAAACGGTTGCGAGCTTGCTCAATCAGCGCCTGCATAGTAACTCCTTACTCAATCTATTTAAGCATAACATTGAATCACTATGACTGAGAAAATCACTAGCAAACATGAACCTTTACTCAAACGCCTAGCGCGTGTGGAGGGGCAAATTCGTGGTATCCAAGCCATGATTCAACGCGAAGCTGAGTGCGAACTGATTGCGCAACAATTCAGCGCTGCACGCCGCGCCCTAGATAAAGCCTATCAAGAAATGCTGGCATGCTTATTAGAAGAAACGGTACTCAATAGCAGTGAAGATAAAGCGCAAACCCTACAAGAAGTGCGCAAGATATTCACCAAATATACCTAAACCAGCTTATGCGTAATTGCTATATTCCCAATCAAAATACTGACTTAATGCGTCACAACTGTGTTGATAATGGCCCTTATCACAACGCGCTATGATGTCTTTTATCTCATTTTCTAGCTGTTTATAGTCATAGTAACCAATTAACAAGGTGGCACGACTGGTCAATAAAAACGCTGGTTTTTCCAGCAATACTTTAGGTGTGGCTACGCGTACATAAAAATAATTAATGCCTTGGTTGGGCTCGCTAAAGGCAATAGATAAGGTGAGCAATAGATCAACCTTATCCTGCTCTTCTGGCTGCCATTTAGGCAAATACGCAGCAATATCAGCGTCAATGGCTTGTAAACTTAATTTTTCAAAACCCATGCTATTTCGCTCTTTAGTAACTGCCACTTTATCTCTACTGAATTAGTTTGTAGGCTAGCTAATTATTCTTATTTTTACAATAGTTCCTGCATTTTATGGATATTATTCTTGTTCTTGAATCCTTAGCTATAGGCAGTATTCTTGGTTTGTTACTCGGGCTAACAGGTGCTGGTGGCTCTTTAGTAGGCCTACCATTATTACTTAGCCTACATTTACCTTTACGAGATGCGATAGGTGTAAGCCTTGGCGCTGTTGGTTTATCCGCACTCATTGGTACGCTTTCACGCTGGAAGGCAGGTTATGTCAACTGGACGGCAGTCCTCTTAATTGCCAGCAGCGGTTTACCAGGAACAGCTGTTGGGCAATATATAGGGCAATATATTAGTGAATTTTGGCTGGTTTTAGGTTTTTGCTTGTTAGTGCTGTGGTCTGCATGGCGTATGTGGCGTAATGCGACCTTAGCTACTCCTACCGAGCCTAAACCAATGCGTAAAGTTATTTTACTGATTATTGGTTTTTTTGTTGGTGTTTTATCAGGCTTGATGGGGGTTGGTGGTGGCTTTTTGATTGTTCCAGCGCTGCTATGGTTTAGCCCATTAACTATGCTTAGCGCTACAGCTACCTCAATGGCTATTATTGCTATCGTGTCTGGCAGCGGTTTTATGATGTACCTCACACATGCAGAACCTTCATTTAATTTATTGATATTTTTAGGTATTGGTGGTGCTATTGGCGTATTGTTAGGTAACAAACTAGCATTACATATTGGTGGAATAATGCTACAACGCATATTTTCCATCATGCTTTTGGTTGTAAGCTTAAGTTTGGCAGGGCAAAAGTTGTTTCACTTCTTTTAAGTATTTTTTATTCTTTTGCCCTGAAACGCTGTGATTTCTACTCAACGATGGAGTTCAAACATGACAAAGCCTCTACTAGCCGCAGCCCTGATTGCATCAAGTCTTAGCTTATTGGCAGGCTGCTCTTCACCTTCGATCATCACCCTAAATGATGGTCGTGAAATTCAGACAGTAGACCAACCTGAATACAACAAAAAAACAGGCTTCTATGAGTATGAACAACAAGATGGTAAAGAAGCCTCTGTGAACAAAGATGAAGTATTAACTATTAAGCGTTTGTAACTGTAGATTAAGGCGGTATTTAAATGCCGCCTTTATTATCTTCAAATAAATCCAGCTGCTTATTTAATAATAAATCTTGCAGGCGCACGCCTACACCTAATAAGCGCACAGGTTTATTTGCTCGTTGATAAGCTTGCGTCAATAAGGTTGTATAGCTTGCTAATGTAATGGAAGCTCCTGCTTGCTCCATAGTGGTTTGTGTAAAATCACTAAACTTAACTTTTACCACTGGCTTTTCAGCTCTATAACTTCTATCTAAGCGCGTATATCGCTTATTTAGTTCACTGAGTAAAAGAGGCAGTTGCGCAAGACAGCTTTCTAGATCGGGCAAATCTTTATCGTAGGTATGCTCAACACTTACCGTTTGCCTTCGGCTATTGGACTCTACAGGTCTGTTATCTATACCTAACGAAAGCTGATGTAAACGCTCACCAAAACTCCCGAAATGACGCACCAAAAAGAGTAGCGACTGCTCACGTAAATCAGCACAGCTTTTTATCCCTAAACGCTCTAATTTTCCCGCTGTAACCTTGCCTACACCATGTAGTTTTTTTACGGGCAAGGCTAAAACAAAATCATTTATTTGATCGGGTGTGAGCACAAACAAACCATTAGGCTTACGCCAATCAGACGCAATTTTCGCCAGAAATTTATTAGGTGCAACGCCAGCTGAGACGGTTAAATTAAGCTCTTGCCAAATACGCTGACGAATTTCTTGTGCCATTAATGTAGCACTCCCCTTGCAGCATTTTGATGCAGAAACATCAAGGTAAGCTTCATCTAATGAAAGAGGTTCAATACAGTCTGTATAAGCGGCATAAATCTCATGCATTTTGGCAGAGGCTTGTTTATACACGTCAAAACGTGGGGGGATAATAATTAAATCGGGACAAAGCTTCTGTGCTTGCGCTGTTGACATGGCTGAGTGAACACCCCAGCTACGCGCTTCATAATTACAGGTAGCAATAACGCCTCGGCGATCTGCTTTTCCACCAACAGCCACTGGTTGCCCTGCCAAGCGTGGGTCATCACGTACTTCCACAGCAGCATAAAAGCAATCAGCATCAATATGTATGATTTTGCGAGCAGACAATAGCAACGCCTTAAAAAGCAATAAACACTGGTTATTCTACCAGTAATATTTTATTTTTTAATCTTTTTTTAGAAATACTGCAGAAAAGATTTGACCTTCATCGCAATATCCCTATAATGGGCGCCGCGGGATGGAGCAGCCTGGTAGCTCGTCGGGCTCATAACCCGAAGGTCGTCAGTTCAAATCTGGCTCCCGCAACCAATTTCCAAAGCCCTGATAACTTCGTTTATCAGGGCTTTTTTTATGCCTTGGTATAACCCTTTTTAGTTTTGCTGCGACAAATACAAAAACGCCCGATTATTTATCGGGCGCTATATTACTCACCACCTAAAACTTGTATCGCATCGTCAGATGATAATTTCTTGGCTCACCGTAGTTATCACTTGATCCCCAGCGCACATCACTTGCTAGGGCTTGGTAGTATTTCTTATCAAAAATATTGCTCATATTAAGTTGGAAATCTAACTGTTCACTAGCTGCATAGCCCACCATGAAATCCGTAATTGCATAGGCACCTTGCTTAACTCGGTAACTGATTCCATCATGGCTGGCGTCATTGTAGATTTGATTCTGCCAATAAAGATTGGCTCCCACACGCCATTTAGCATACTGCCCAGGCAGGTTATAGGTGGTGGTGAGCTTAAATAGTTTTGTTGGCGAACTGCTGTCAAAGGGTTTACCTTCTCTGGCCAAATTTGCATCTTTTATATATTTAGCCTTGGTATAGGTGTAGCCTGCCCCCACCTGCCAAGCCTCAGTTAGAGCACCTTGTATTTCCAATTCAAAGCCTTCACTGCGCACTAACCCAGCCGCCTCATAGCAAGATTCAGCAGGAAAGCTTGGACATTGTCTTTGATCTAAAATAGCTTTAGCACGGTCTTTTTGGTTAATTCTAAAGACTGCCAAGCTGGTGTTTAAAGCACCATCGTAATATTCACCTTTGATGCCTATTTCATAGTTTTCACCTGTCATAGGATCAAGTAATTTACCAGCTGTATCTTTATTAGCTTGTGGCATAAAGATATCGGTATAGCTTGCATAAACAGAGTGATGATTATCTACATCGTAAATTAGCCCAGCATAACGCGTTAGGTTACGCGTTACTTTAAAGTTATCGCCATTATTGGTCCAAGAAAGCGAGTTGCTACTCTCTACTTCATACCAATCTAAACGTCCGCCCACAATCAGCTTTAATGAGTCAGCTAAACTAAAGCGCGAGGTTAAATACAGGCCTTCTTGAGTGGTGATTTTCCGCGCCTTTCCTGTACGTTCAAAACTCGGTTTAGGCACGTCTTTGCCGCTCCAGTTAGCAAAATCAATATGGCTAGAGATAGGCATGCTACCTAGATTTTTATAGTTATAGGTGGTCATATCATTTCTTCGCCAGCTGCTACCCACTACCAGTTCGTGCTCTCGCCCAAAGACATTAAATGGGCCAGACAAATAAGCATCTAAGGCCGATTGTTTTTCCCAGTGTTTAGATTGATAAAGACTATGGTTTAAATCGTGCGTGGCATTACGGGCAATATAGGTTCCTCTAAATAGCCCATCTTGCCATGATTTAGTTGCTGCAAAGCGCAGATGCCAGTCATTATCAAAGCGATGCTCAATCTCACCAAATAAGGTTGTTAGATCTTGTTTTTTACGTTCCCAATCATTCGCTGGGTTTGTCGAACGAGACAAGTCCATGTGCTTGCCATCTGCAGTTAATGGCAAACCACCCCAGAAGAAATTGGTTTTATCTTTTTGCTTTGAAAAACCCAATGTTAGCGTTGTTTGTTCAGTTAAATCAGCCTCGCCTATCAGGTATAACAAGTCATGATTCTGCTTTTCTCCATCACGAAAAGTGCGGGTATCTCGTGAAGAACTCAGCATGCGACCACGCAAAGTACCTTCATCATTTAATGCGCTAGACGCATCTAACTCTAAACGATAGTCATCCCAACGCCCTACATCAGCAGTGATACTCGCTTGGGGATCAACTGTGGGGCGCTTACGCACCAGATTAATAGCAGCTGACGGAGTGCCTGCACCTGTCACTAAGCCCGTAGCTCCACGCACCACTTCAACGCGATCAAACATGGCCATATTCGCTTGCGAGCTAATAACCCAACCTTCATAGTGCGACGGCAGGCCGTCGTACATAATGTTATTTAAGCTAAAACCACGTGCCGTGAATTCAGGTCGACCTGGTCCTGAACCATTGTTTAAAAACAGACCTGGTGTGCTGCGCACCACATCTGTAATATTCGTCATATTCTGGTCATCAATACGTTGTTTTGTAATAACAGTTACTGACTGAGGTGTTTCACGGATAGACATTGGCAGTTTAGTCGCCGTACCCATTGAGCCCGTTGTGTAAGAACCTGTATTTTCTGTCGTTTCAGCCAGTTGTTGAGTTGCAATGACGGTAACGGATTGCAAGTTAACCTGTGCACCTGTTGAACTTGCCACTAAACGGTATTGATTAGCGCTAATCCATTCAACACTAAATGGCGTGCCTGATACTATCTGTGCAAAACCACCTACCACATCATAATTCCCCTGCAACCCCTGACTGCTATAACCTCGTGTTAACTGTGCATCAAATGAAAGAACGAGATTATTCTGGCTAGCAAATTGGCTAAGCACAGAACCTAAACTACCAGCAGCAATGGAATAGTGGCTGGCTGTTTGGTTTGTTTGGCTATTACCTTCCAAAGCTGCAAAAGATAATTTTGGCAATGCCAATTGCGTTAAGCATAGGCAAGCTAATACGGCATAACTTAAAGGTTTCAGCCGATGCGCAGAGGATGTTTTAAATAAAGTGGCAGACATTTTTATTCCATCAATTGGTTATTCTTCACACTAAAAGACGGATGAGGAAAACTAAATCAGCAATCGAAATAAAAATTATTCTTAACTAGTAGCACTAATACTCACAATAAAGCCTAATTTTTTTTCAATTTTAACGAGCACTGCACGTGCAATGGCGTTTAAAGTGCCATCTAAATCTAGGATAGGATAAGCGCCAGATAAGCGTAACTTTCCCGCCTCTGGATCTAAGTTAATAAAAATAGAATGGTAACGTTCTAGCTGCCCTAACAACTTAGCTAACGGCCAGTCATCTATAGCTAGAGTTCCATAAATCCAAGAATTAGCCACCGCTTTAATAGGTTTTTGGCGATGTCTTTGCTGATCAAAGTAAAGCGTCGTGCCCTCCTCCACCAGCAACTGTTCTTGACTGTCCGCCAAAGTGACACGCACTGCACTTTGTTGCACACTCAAGACATTTTCATTTTCACGCTGGCGAACACTAAACTGCGTGCCTAAGGCTTGCATTTGCCCAAACTGATTCACCACATAAAATGGGCGTGGATCTTTTGCCGTTTGGATATAAATTTCACCTTTCAATAAATACACTTGGCGTTTTTCATTTGTGTAGTCAGTATTCACTGCCGTATCTGTATTGACAAATAACTGACTGCCATCAGGCAAGTTAATTTTTTTCTGCTCACCTTTAGCTGTTCTATGCTCTGCCAAATAGTAGGGTAATTGTTGATAACCTCGCCAAGCTATGCTGCTAGCACCTGCTAGCAAAAACAAACCTAAGACTGTTTGTCGGCGCGTTACCCCCTTTTGCTGATCATTCTGAATAAGTGTCTGTGCTGCAATATTCTGTGGTACTTGTTGAAACTCTTGTTGTAAGGATTCCACACGTTGCCACGCCCATTCATGAGTTAAGTCCAACTGCCGCCATTGGCTTAACTGTTGAGCAAATGCTGCTTGATCCAGCACATTAAGTGATTGCGCATACCAATTAGCTGCCTCAACCAAGGCTTGATGTTGCTTAGGCGTAATCAATCTTGATTTTCCAAGGCGAACACAAGGCAATGCGCTGTGGCTTTGGCCATATATTTAGTAACAGAGCTTATAGACACCTGCAACTGGCTGGCAATTTCGGCATAGGAGAGCCCTTGTAATTGCACCATAATAAAAGCTTGTTTTGCTTTAGTTCCCAGTCCGTCGAGCATACTATCGAGTCTATGTAGGGTATCTAAAATCTGTAAACGCTCTTCTTCAGAAATCACAATAGCTTCTGGTTGTTGAGCTAACACCTCTAAGTAGGCTTTTTCTAAATCCTTGCGGCGAAAGTGATCAATCAAAACCCGCCGAGCAACAGTGACCAAGTAATGACGTGGCTCATTAAAGCTTTCTGGTAGTTTTTGGTTAGCTTCAGCTTTAAGAAGCTTCTCAAAAGTATCCTGCATTAAGTCCTGCGCCTGAACAGTACAAGGCATACGTCGCTTAAGCCACTGTAAAAGCCAGTTGCTATGATCTGAATAGGTTTTATGAGTAAGCGGATACATAGTCACAGACGAAAAATAAAATGAATGATAATTATTATTGTTTAATCATTCAAGACAGGCTTTATAATTAATCCATCCTCAAAAGTAAGACTCAGCTCGACTTAATAGAGGCTTACTGAGCTCAATCAGTCAAGTAAGGATGCTAATTACCGCCAGAAAAATAAAAAAATTCTTGTAAAAAGTTGAAGCACATCTAGCAAACACAAATGATAATGTTTACCATTTGTGTTTTTACGAACCACTCTGTATGCCAGTATCATCTTCCCAACATAACGGCATTGCTCAACTGTACCATGAGAACCACTCATGGTTAACAGCATGGCTAAATAGCCGTTTAGGCAATCATAGCGATGCAAGTGATATTGCCCAAGATACCTTTATGCGTCTACTGACTAGCTCTAAAGAGTATTTATTTTCCAATACGGCTCAGGCGCGTGTGTTTCTAAAAACAACAGCTAAAAATCTGTGTATTAATCAATGGCATCGTCAAGAAATTGAGCGTGCTTGGCTAGAAAGTTTAGCTCATGCAGAACCTAATTATGCGCCTTCTACTGAGGAACAAGCCGTTATCATTGATGCACTAGAGCACATTAATACTATGTTGCGCGATCTTCCAGAAAAAGTCAGTCACGCCTTTATTTTGGCTGTGATCTGCCAAATGACGGATAAAGAAGTAGCTATTCAGTTGGGTGTGACTGATCGCAGCGTACGTAATTATGTAGCCAAAGGTATGTTGGCTTGTTTAAAACTAAAAACAAGCTGGGAATAATCAATGCCAAATGATCAAAGCCTAGAGCAAGCTGCATATTGGTTTGCTATTTTACGCAACCAGCCTATTACTGAAAAGGATATGCAAGCATGGGAAGAATGGTACAGCACAAATACTGAGCACCAACAAGCATGGGCCTATATTGAGCAAGTTCAGCAAACATTCGCTCCATTGCACAACATGCCTAACAATCTACGAATTCATAAAACACTTACTCAAGCTAACAAGCGTCTTGTTAAACGGCGCTCTGTGTTGCTGAGTTTCGTAGCCTTAACTGGTAGTAGCTTGACAATAAGTTGGCTATGGCGCGCCGAATTAAGCCAACAAACAGGCTACTGGCTAGCAGACTTAAAAACACCTACAGGAAAACAACAACAGCATCTACTGAGTGATGGCTCGCATCTTTGGCTTAATACCTACAGTGCAGTTAACTTAAAATATGATCAACACACCCGTTTAATTGAATTTATAACAGGTGAAATTTTTATTAAAACAGCTAAAGACAAACGCCCCCTTAAAGTGAGTACAAACTATGCAAAACTCACCGCTTTAGGCACTGAATTTAATATATTAGAAAAAGAATCAACTATTGAATTAACTGTTCATTCGGGTGCCGTACGTCTAGAAACTGCTATACAAAACTATGTTATTGAACAAGGTTACAGTGTTACTTTTAATGCATCAGAGGTCGAGATAAAACCATCACAAGAACAGCAACAACCTAGTTGGCTAAGTGGCATTTTCATTGCGAAAAATATTCCACTTATAGATTTGGTTACTCAGCTACGGCGTTATTTCTCAGGTCATATTAGTTTAGATAGTCAAATTGAACAGCTCCGCGTTTTTGGCCGTTTCCCCATCACTAACACCCATGAATGTTTAGCCTTATTGAGTGATAGCCTGCCTATCCAAATTAACCAACGCTTTTCATGGTGGATTAACTTAGAAGCCCAAAAAATATAAATAATTTTCCGCTTTTTACCTTGCCAATGGTTTAACCAAGAAACAACACAATTCGTGTATCTGCCACTTCATTAAACGGTTATGCCATCAGGGAAATACTATGTTTTCTGGTAAAAATAAATTTGCTCTTCTGCCTTTAAGTTTTGCTATTGCACTATTCAGTACTCATAGCTCTGCACAAGATTTTTCTATTCCGCAGGGCACATTATCTGACGCATTACTACAGTTTTCGCAAGCATCTGGTAGCTATTTAAGTGTTTCTAGTGAGCTATTGAAAAACAAGATCAGCCAAGGATTACAAGGTGACTATGCTAGCAAAGACGCGCTCAACCAGCTATTAAAAGGCACAGGATTAGCAGCAACTGAGCATGCTGATGGCTCTTTTAGTATTCGCCAAGTAACAGCTACGGCGGAATTAGAAACAGCGGTGGTGATTGCTCACAATGTAGAGGATACCTCTCAAACCTATACCGTCGATAATGCAGGTTATACCAAATCAAAACGTCCTTTGTTAGAAACGCCACAGTCCATTAGCGTGCTGACACAAAAGCGCTTACAAGAACAAAACACCAACAGCCTGCTAAACGCTTATCAAAGCATGCCAGGGGTGGTTACTTATGGGTATTTAATGGGCACAAATATGCCCTACGCTCGTGGGTTTCAACTAAATAGCTTTCAAATTAATGGTGTTCCCACTGCCATTCAAAATGATATGGGCTCTATTGGCTGGGCACAGTTACTTGAATATGACCGCATTGAACTACTCAAAGGTTCTGCAGGCTTATTCCAAGGCTCAAGTTCACCAGCTGGCGCTATTAATATGGTACGCAAGCGAGCCAGCAGTAATACATTTAAAGGAAGTACGACCACGTCTGTAGGTAGCTGGCATAACTATCGACAAGAAGTCGATGTGCAAGGCCCTTTAAATGCACAAGGTAGCATTCGTGGACGTGCTGTTGCTTCTTACGATAGAGGGCATGAGTTTTATGACCGACAAACCCACAAAAATAGAGGTATTTTTACTACAATTGAAGCCGATCTGAGTGATAACACGTTATTAACTACAGGCTACAGTTATAGCTATGCGCAAAATGATGATATTTTTTCGTTTGGCTTACCGCGCTATTCCAACAACCAAAAAATCGACTTTAAGCGCTCTACCAACTTAAGCTCGCGTGATGACTATTCTTACGTTGAAACAAATAAAATCTTTGCTGAGTTAAAACATAGCTTCGATGGCAACTGGAATATGCATTTAGGCTTGAATTATCTTAAAACCAACAATGATGTTATTTACAGTAAAACAGGCGGAGCTATTGATCCTACTGATTTTTCGGGTGGCTATAATTGGGCTGAAAGTCGTGCAGAAAATACTCAACAATACAATTTTGATGGCTATATCAATGGTAACTTCAACTTAGCTGGACGTGAGCATGAGCTAACCTTAGGTGGTAGCATTATTCATGCTAACCGACAAGCTAATAGGTTCCGTGCTTATCCGTCTAATCGTTATAACAATATTGAAAATATTTTCGATTTCGATCTACCTCATAGTTATCGGAGTGAAAAATTCCAACGTCAAAAAAGCCAGCTTGATCAGTATGGTGCGTACGGAATGCTTACATTTAACTTAGCTGACCCTTTAGACTTCTTAGTAGGGGCACGTAGCTCATGGTGGGAATACCAACAAACCATTACACCAATTAAAAATGGTGTAAGACAAAATAGTTCTAAAGTAACACAAGAAGTTAATGGCAAAACCACACCATTCTATGGGTTGGTATACCGTCTTAACAAAAGCACAAGTTTATATGCTAGTTATGGCGAAACTTTTAGCCCACAACTGAATTTATTTAGTTATAACGGCAGCCCACTCCCCCCAGTTAAAGGGCAAACCTATGAGTTGGGTTTGAAAAAAGAACACTTTGAGGGCGCACTCACCACCAATTTTGCACTTTTTAGAACCTATCAGATGGGGACTGGAGAAATTGATCGCAAATACCCGCATCCTTGTATGAGCCCTGGAACAGATATTTGCTCTGCACCAAGTGGAAAAATTAAATCAGAAGGTTTTGAAGCGGAATTAAATGGTGAAGTTGCAGAAGGCTTAAATATTGCTGCGTCTTACACTTACAATCGAAGCAAATACATTAAAAACAACAATGATCCACAACTAGAAGGTAAAACAGCATTAATGTATATGCCAAAACACCTTGTTCGTATTTGGGGAAATTACCAATTGCCAGGCGCTTATCAACAATGGCAAGTTGGCTTGGGAGCAAACATACAAAGTAGCACATCAAATTTTTATAAAGTAAACAACAATAATATTTACAGCACCACATCTGGTTACGCTGTTTATAATGCACGCATTGCTTATCAAATAAATGACACTATTAATTTGTCGCTCAACGTTGATAATATATTTGACAAAACCTATCACAAAATACCAGGAA
The DNA here is from genome assembly GCF_047470865.1 of Pseudomonas sp. F1_0610. Taxonomy (NCBI): domain Bacteria; kingdom Pseudomonadati; phylum Pseudomonadota; class Gammaproteobacteria; order Pseudomonadales; family Pseudomonadaceae; genus Pseudomonas; species Pseudomonas sp. F1_0610. The sequence goes on along the minus strand of NZ_JAZDRH010000012.1, from coordinate 65,021 downwards.
ATCTGGATACACAAGCTTTCTATGGTGCTCCTAGAAGTACCACATTAACCTTAAGAACCTATTTCTAAATAATATTTATAAATAAAAAGGCTGTGTTATATAAATCTAATGCTAGACTCATATAACACAGCCCTAGTTAATCGTCCAACTCGTCTTTTATTATTTGTCCTGTTACTGCATTGAGCTTAATTTCTCGAACTTGTCCTGTGCTCATAATCACTTCCATTTCATAGATATACAGGCTTTTCTTTCTCTCCAACTCAAGCTCTAACACGTGTGATCCTGGATATTTTCTAGTAGCTATTTGTACTAATTCTGTCACTGGTTTAATAATGCCTTGCTGAGTTAAACGCAACGCATCATTATGCGATAACTCATCTGCAACTAAGCTTGCCGAAGGCAAGCTTAGTAATATAACCAGTGTTATGCCACGGGCGGTCATTAGTGATCCTGTCTATTGCTAATCACTTCACCTGTTTTAGCATTAACATGCACATCCCACTCAATACCGTTTGCATCATGCACTTCTACTTCATATACATAGCCATGCAACATTGAAGTTTCAAACTCTGCATCAGTAATAACGCCGTTTGGATGAAGTTTTAAAATAACATTATTTAATTCTTGTGCACTTTTAATAGTTCCAGCTTTAGTTAGCTGATCAATTTGTGCTGGCATAATATCAGCGGCTTGAGCAAAGTTTGCGCCTAACATGAAAGCAGAAGCAGCAAATAGTGCGATTAATTTTTTCATTTGTGTATCTCCATTGGTTTAGTTGATTTGTTGATGGTTACTTTAAATAAGCAACCTTAAGCGAAACTTAAAAAATAGCAGTAATTTCTTAAGTTTCTCAACTAAAAAGCATATTGAGAAAAACATCACAAAAAACATTAAAATCTACAAATAAACAGTTAATATACATTCTAATTATTATTGATAAATCATGATTACCGTAATAATGCAGCTTCTAGCCAACCAAAAAAGTATTGAAAATACGGATTCTGATGAGCTGCTAATTTCGCTCACTCTAATCCCTATACAATGCACTTAACGAGCTCCTGATGCTGCCCACTTGCTTGCATGCTGTTTCTTTCTAACTTATTAAACCGTGACTCATCATCAAGCTAATGTAACAGCACAGGATCATAGCTCTATTTGTTGAGTCAACCTAAACGAATAATGCTCTCAAAAGACTGCACTTAAACCGCCCATCAAACGCACAAACAGCACCGATTTATGAATGGCGTTAATACGGCAGTTCTATTTTAGCAAGCTATCTGTTATGTAGCAGAGGAATATTCTGTTTAAGCACTGACCTAGCTAATATCCACGCTTAATGAAGAGATCAAATTAAAAGCGCCCGTAACGGGCGCTTTTGGGCAACTTAGAATGAATCACCAGGGATTCGTACCCAGCCTTCCATTAATACGCGAGCGCTGCGGCTCATAATGGCTTTTTTTACCGTCCATTGCCCATTAACCTGTTCTGCCTCAGCTCCTACACGCAATGTGCCTGATGGATGCCCAAAGCGTACGGCTTGGCGCTCTCCACCACCTGCGGCCAAATTCACTAAAGTGCCCGGAATAGCGGCCGCTGTACCAATAGCAACGGCGGCAGTGCCCATCATCGCATGGTGCAGTTGGCCCATTGACAAGGCGCGTACTAATAAATCCATATCGCTAGCTTGTAGCACCTTACCACTTGAGGTGGTATAGCCCGCTGCGGGTGCAACAAAAGCGACCTTAGGTGTATGCTGGCGAGTCGCGGCTTCGCTTAAGTCTTTAATTAAACCCATTTTTAACGCACCATGAGCTCGAATCAGCTCAAAACGTGCTAAAGCTTCTTTATCACTATTAATTGCTGATTGAAGTTCAGTGCCTGTGTAGCCAATATCCTGCGCATTAACAAAGATAGTAGGGATGCCAGCGTTAATTAATGTAACAGACAAACTGCCGACATTAGGAACCTCTAAGGTGTCTACAAGATTTCCCGTTGGGAACATAGCACCGCCGTCGCCATCCTCATCGGCTGCCGGATCAAGAAACTCAATTTGCACTTCAGCAGCTGGAAAGGTTACGCCATCTAACTCAAAGTCGCCTGTTTCTTGTACTTGACCATTAGTGACAGGCACATGAGCAATAATGGTTTTTTCGATATTAGCTTGCCAAATACGCACAGTGCAGATGCCATTTTGTGGAATTTTGCTTGCCTCTACCAAACCGTTGCTAATTGCAAAGGAGCCTACAGCCGCTGTAAGGTTTCCGCAGTTACCACTCCAGTCGACAAAAGGCTTATCAATAGAAACCTGTCCAAATAAATAATCAACATCGTGATCTGCTCGGTTACTTTTACTCAGCAATACTGTTTTACTGGTACTTGAGGTAGCAGCTCCCATGCCATCAATTTGTTTAGCATAAGGATCAGGGCTACCGATAACACGTAATAATAGTGCATCACGTGCTTTACCTGCTTTTTGTGCAGCAACAGGTAAATCTTCTACCCGAAAAAACACACCTTTACTGGTGCCACCACGCATATAGGTTGCTGGAATTTTAATCTGTGGGACAGCGCTCATAAACAGCTCCCTTGGCTAAATCAAAAAAGCCCGTTAAGCCCTTAGGAGATATTTAGAGCTTAACGGGAATACAGTGAACCTTAGTGTTGCTCTGAAGCTAAGAAATCTTGAGCAAAACGCTGTAATACACCGCCTGCTTCATAAATAGAAACTTCTTCGGCAGTATCTAAACGGCATTTCACTGGTACTTCTACAACTTCACCATTTTGACGATGAATAACCAAGGTTAAGGTAGTACGTGGTGTGCGCTGACCTACTACGTCATAGGTTTCAGTGCCATCTAAACCCAGTGTTTTGCGATTGGTGCCAGCCTGGAACTCCAGTGGCAATACACCCATGCCTACTAGGTTAGTACGGTGAATACGCTCAAAGCCTTCGGCAGCAATGGCTTCAACTCCTGCCAAACGCACACCTTTAGCCGCCCAGTCACGTGATGAACCTTGGCCATAATCAGCGCCAGCAACAATAATTAATGGCTGCTTGCGATTCATATAGGTTTCAATCGCCTCCCACATGCGAGTGACTTTGCCTTCTGGCTCAATACGCGCTAAGGAACCTTGCTTCACTTTGCCATTTTCATCCAGCACCATTTCATTAAATAGTTTTGGGTTGGCTAAGGTTGCACGCTGAGCTGTTAGGTGATCACCACGGTGGGTAGCGTAGGAGTTAAAATCCTCTTCTGGTAAGCCCATTTTTGCTAAATACTCACCAGCGGCACTGCTTGCCATAATGGCATTTGAAGGTGATAAATGGTCAGTCGTAATATTGTCACCTAGCAAGGCTAACGGACGCATACCTTTGAGTGTACGCTCACCAGCTAAAGCGCCTTCCCAGTAAGGTGGACGACGAATATAGGTGCTCATTTCACGCCAGTCATACAGCGGGCTTGGCGCTTGCTCTGCGGCATCCAAGTTAAACATTGGAATATAGACTTGGCGGAATTGCTCTGGCTTAACGCTTTTTGCCACAATGGCATCAATTTCTTCATCGCTTGGCCAAATATCTTTCAGCGTGATTGGCTTGCCTTGTGCGTCATGACCCAATACGTCTTTTTCAATATCAAAACGCATAGTGCCAGCAATCGCATACGCCACAACTAATGGCGGAGAAGCCAAAAACGCTTGCTTGGCATAAGGATGAATACGTCCATCAAAGTTACGGTTGCCTGAAAGTACGGCTGTTGCGTACAAATCGCGGTCAATAATTTCTTGTTGGATTTTTGGATCTAATGCACCACTCATGCCGTTACATGTAGTACACGCAAAACCAACAATACCAAAGCCTAGTTTTTCTAGTTCAGGCAATAGCTTGGAATCTTTTAAGTACAACTCAGCGACTTTTGAACCCGGCGCAAAAGAGCTTTTTACCCAAGGTTTGCGCACTAAACCTAACTGGTTAGCTTTTCGCGCCAATAAACCTGCTGCCACTACGTTGCGAGGGTTACTGGTATTAGTACAACTGGTAATGGCAGCGATAATTACAGCGCCATCAGGCATTAAACCTGCTTCCTCTTTCCAGGCTTTAGCAATGCCTTTAGCGGCTAAATCGCTAGTGGCTAAACGTGCATGTGGATTAGATGGGCCAGCCATATTACGGCCTACAGAAGATAGGTCAAACTTCAGCACACGCTCATATTCTGCGGTTTTTAAACTATCGCCCCATAAACCTGTTAACTTGGCGTATTGCTCAACTAACTCAATTTGTTCAGGATCACGACCTGTCAGTTTTAAGTAATCAATGGTTTGCTGATCAATGTAGAACATTGCCGCTGTTGCGCCGTATTCTGGCGTCATATTCGAAATAGTGGCGCGGTCGCCAATGCTTAAGCTGTCAGCTCCTTCACCAAAGAACTCTAAGTACGCCGAGACAACGCGTTCTTTACGTAGGAACTCAGTTAACGCCAATACAATATCTGTTGCGGTAATGCCCGGTTGACGTTTGCCAACTAATTCAACCCCAATAATATCTGGCAGACGCATCATAGAAGCACGTCCAAGCATTACGGTTTCTGCTTCTAGACCACCCACGCCAATAGCGATAACGCCCAAAGCATCAACGTGTGGCGTATGGCTATCTGTGCCTACACAGGTGTCAGGAAAAGCTACGCCATCACGCACCTGAATAACAGGAGACATTTTTTCAAGGTTGATTTGGTGCATGATGCCGTTACCTGCAGGGATAACGTCAACGTTTTTAAATGCCGTTTTAGTCCACTCAATAAAGTGGAAACGGTCTTCGTTACGTCGGTCTTCAATTGCACGGTTTTTTGCAAAAGCATCGGGATCAAAGCCGCCACATTCAACAGCTAATGAGTGGTCAACAATCAACTGCGTTGGCACTACTGGATTTACTTTTGCTGGGTTACCGCCTTGCTCAGCAATAGCATCACGTAAGCCAGCAAGGTCAACCAATGCGGTTTGCCCTAAAATATCATGGCACACCACGCGTGCTGGGTACCATGGAAAATCTAAATCACGTTTACGCTGAATAAGCTGGTTAAGTGAGTCCGTCAGCATACTTGGTTCGCAGCGTCGCACTAAGTTTTCTGCCAATACGCGCGAGGTGTACGGCAGTTTTTCATAAGCACCTGCTTCAATCGCATTCACCGCTTCGCGGGTATCGTAGTAACTCAGTGCTGTGCCAGGTAAGGTTTTACGGTATTGGGTATTCATATCACAATCCATCAGGTAAACAGTGCTTTAAGACCAAGCAAGCAATTGCTGGCTTGGTCTTTTGTGTGATTAACGCTCTGCCATTGCTGGCACTTGTCGCTGTTCTACGCCCACATATTCTGCACTTGGGCGAATAATGCGGTTATTGGCGCGCTGTTCGAAAACATGTGCCGCCCAGCCAGTTAAGCGCGAGCAAACAAAAATCGGAGTAAAGAGTTTTGTCGGAATACCCATAAAGCGATACGCCGAAGCATGATAAAAATCTGCATTAGGGAATAAACGTTTTTCATCCCACATCAGTTGTTCAATTGCTTTAGAAACTGGGTAAATAACGCTGTCGCCTACTTCTTCAGCAAGACGGCGCGAGTAATCTTTGATCACTTCATTACGTGGATCCGACTCGCGATAAATAGCATGACCAAAGCCCATAATCAGCTCTTTACGCGCCATCATTTGCTTAAGCTCTGCGACGGCTTCTTCTGGTGAGGAGAAGCGATCAATCAAATCCATTGCTGCTTCATTAGCACCGCCATGCAAAGGCCCACGTAATGAACCAATAGCCCCAGTAATGCAAGAGTATAAATCTGACAAAGTTGAAGCGCACACACGCCCCGTAAAGGTAGAGGCATTAAACTCATGCTCGGCATAAAGAATCATGGAAACATTCATGACTTCGCGGTGCAATTCACTGGGCGATTTATCATGTAATAACGCCAAGAAATGACCACCCAAATCGGCTTCATCAGTCACGCAGCTAATACGTACGCCTTCATGGCTAAAGCGATACCAATAAATTAACACCGCTGGCAGCATGGCGAGCAAACGATCAGTCACATCATGCTGATCCACAAAACTTTGTTCAGGCTCTAAAGTGCCAAGCACTGAAACGCCTATGCGCATCACATCCATAGGATGTGCATCGGCTGGCAAACGTTCTAATACTTCTTTTAGCGTGTCAGGTAAATCACGCATGCCTTTTAAACGCTCAGAATAGGCATCTAATTGCGCTTGTGTAGGCAACTCGCCATATAACAATAAATAGGCGACTTCTTCAAACTTGCCAGTTTTAGCTAAATCGCGTACATCATAACCACGATAGGTTAAACCTGCCCCTTCTTGGCCCACGGTTGATAAGGCTGTTTGTCCCGCAATCTGGCCACGTAGACCAGCTCCACTCAGTACTTTGTTCTTTGCATCAGCCACGGTTTTAATCCTCTTATTACTTAGCGATGACAAATCTTGTTATTGTTCAAACTTGAGTTGGAAGCGCCCATTTCAGGCGCTGCCTAAAATCAGATTACTTGTTTTTTTGTTGTGCAAATAAATTGTCTAGGTATTGCTCAAACGCGTGATAATTGATGCGATCGTAGAGTTCCATGCGGGTTTGCATGGTATCTACCACATTTTTTTGCGAACCATCACGGCGAATGGCTGTATAGACATTCTCAGCTGCTTTGTTCATGGCACGGAAAGCTGATAATGGATAAAGCACAAGAGATACATCTACGCCAGCCAGTTCATCAGTGCTATATAAAGGTGTGGCACCAAACTCAGTAATATTGGCTAGAATTGGCGCTTTCACACGATCAGCAAAGGTTTTATACATTTGCAATTCAGTAATAGCTTCTGGGAACACCATATCAGCGCCCGCTTCAACACAGGCTGCGGCGCGGTCAAGAGCTGCATTTAAGCCTTCTACGGCTAAGGCATCAGTACGCGCCATAATCACAAAACTATCATCAGTACGGGCATCAACGGCTGCCTTAATACGGTCAACCATTTCTTGTTGGGTTACGATTTCTTTGTTTGGACGATGACCACAACGTTTAGCACCTACTTGATCTTCAATATGAATGGCCGCTGCGCCAAACTTGATCATGGATTTAACCGTGCGCGCTACGTTAAAAGCAGAAGAACCAAAACCTGTATCTACGTCAACCAACAAAGGCAGATCGCAGACATCAGTAATACGACGCACATCGGTTAGCACATCATCTAGACCGCTAATTCCTAAATCAGGCAGCCCTAAAGAGCCTGCCGCTACACCGCCACCTGATAAATAAATAGCTTGAAAACCAGCACGTTTAGCTAACAAAGCATGGTTTGCATTAATAGCGCCAACCACTTGTAAGGGATGCTCTGCGGCTACCGCGTCACGAAAGCGTTGACCTGGAGTTTTCTGACTCATGACTCACCTCGTCTTGGATTTATTAGTTAGCGGACGCCGCATAGTGGCGTTCGATATTACGTCGCGATTTAGCAATATGGCGACGCATTAGTAACTCAGCTAATTCACCATCGCGGTTAGCAATGGCATCTAAAATTCGATAATGCTCAGTAAAAGCTTGTTGTGGTCGATTCGGCGTTGCTGAAAAGCGAATACGGTACATGCGCACAAGGTGATACAGTTCATCACATAACAGCTTCATCAGTGTTTTATTACCGCTGCCTTGAATGATTCGATAGTGAAAGTCAAAATCACCTTCTTGTTGCACATAATTAATCCCCGCTTGGAATGACTCATCACGCTCATGTGCAGCCAGCACTTCACGTAACTCATCAATAGCGCTTTCGCTCATACGCTGAGCGGCCAAACGGCACGCCATACCTTCTAAAGACTCACGCACCTCATACAGTTCAAGCAACTCCGCTGGCGTTAATGACACTACGCGCGCGCCCACATGCGGAATTCGAACTAATAAGCGCTGGCCTTCTAAGCGATGCAATGCCTCACGCAGAGGACCTCGACTAATGCCATAAATTTTGGCTAATTCAGGTTCAGATATTTTGCTACCAGGTAGAAGTTTTCCTTCCACAATAGAAGCTTGCAAAGCACGAAAAACCTGCTCTGATAAAGTACCTACTTCCACTGTGTTCTGGATAGCTGATTCCACCATTGATCGCCTTAAATTGTCGACACTTATTATAAAATACAGAGTGGAAATTAGTTTTTTACAGTCAAACTGTCAACAGATCCAGCAGATTGTTGACAATAATTAAAACCAAGGTAGTAGAAACATGGTAAAAAGCATAGACTTTATGGGTAGGAAAAAAGCGTCAAAATAGCTGACGTATAAGGACAAAATAAAAGGCTAAAATTGAGCACCTAACAGCACAACAGAACCAACTTTCTTTTATGCTGGTTTTATTATTCAAAGGAAATTGCCGAATGAAGAAGTTATTAATCCCCTGCTTTTTACTGCTTTGTGCTAGCTATGCACAAACTAAGCAGTGCCGATGAGTACAGTATCAGCGCCAAAGACACCTTCCAACGCCTGCAAGATAAATCATAAAAGGTCCTTTTTATTGACGTTCGCGATCCTATTGAGATCCAATTTACAGGCTTTAGCAACGAGGTAGCTGCCAATATTCCGTAACTACTGGTGGATAGTAAGCCATGAAATCCCCGCTCACAGTCTTTTCCAATGGAACTAAACCCTCACTTTGTAGCGGATGTTAAAAAAGCCTTGGCACAACGCGGACTAGATGAAAATACCTTGATTATTACTATGTGCCGCTCAGGTAGCGCTCTCGGCTTACCCAGCGTTGAACTATTAGGTCAAAGCGACTTAAATAACAGCTTTTATGTAAGGCGATGTCATTCGAACAGGTGAGCGCGCTGGTAAACGCCTTATGAATGGCTGGCAAAACTCAGGTTTACCTTGGGGCGGCCTACCAAGCGCTGAAAAAGCCTATAAAGTAAATTAAATAAACGCTGCAAGCCCTATGTTTAGTGGCTTGCGTAGTATTAATCAATATTTTTTATAGAAGTTATTGATTTTATTAAAAAAATACATATAATGATCGGCGCGGGATGGAGCAGCCTGGTAGCTCGTCGGGCTCATAACCCGAAGGTCGTCAGTTCAAATCTGGCTCCCGCAACCAGATTCATCAATAAAGCCTCAAGCATTTAATTGTTTGGGGCTTTTTTGTATCTGGACTTCCTGTAACCCTTTTCTCATGCGCCTTACAGCGCTCTTCTCTTAGCTGTACAGGGCTTTTTTTAAGATGCTTTTAAGCTGTTTTGGCCGCATAAAATGCCATAAAAGCGCATCTCTTAAACACTCTAAAAATAGCGTGCTGACCATATGCTGACCAAATCCTGCCACTTTGCTGACAAAATGCTGACCATTTTATTGGTCAGCGGCTATAAATTTTGACCTTCGGGCACCAGTAGAAAAATATTTTTTAATGGGGTTTGGTCAGCAAAATTATCTCCCCTGAGCGCCTAGCGCGTACTCAAAAATGGATCAATAAAGCACTCGAATAGCTCGCTTAATCTAACCATTGTAATTAGATCAATGTGCCTAGTTTGCTCTTCACAGAGCGCTAAAGTAGCGTTACAAGTCAGACCAGCTCTTCAGGCTCAACCTTGCTATTAGGTATGTACTCAAAAATCTCACCCACTTCACAGTTAAAAAGCTCACACAGTTTATCAATTGCATTTAAGTCAATTCTGATAGCACGCTCGTCGTAAAGCGCAGTAACTGTATTTCGGTGCAAACCCGTTTCCCTCGCTACATCAATAATCTTCATTTTGTGCATACCCATGAGGGTAGATAGATGGCACTTAATCATTTTATTCTCCTTAAAAGCCTTGCAGGAAGGCATAAAGACTTGCATTAGTGCTAAAAGCACATATAATCATCTTGCAGTAAGGCATAAAGCCTTCCTTTTGTATGTAGCGCCTAGTTATAGGTCTTTTAATTAATCAGCAGGTGATTCTACCTAGGAGTTAGAAAAATGTCTCATACGTTCTTAACCACCGATCAGCTCTCTGAGCGTATCCACTACAACGCACGCACCATTCGTCACCAGCTGGTGGATAAGTGCCTGTTTGAAGGCCGTCACTATGTGCGTCCTTTTGGTGGCCGCAAGTACTTGTTTATTTGGGAAACCATTAAAGAAGACTTGCTTGCCTCGTACAGCGACAGCGTCGCAATGCCTTTCCAAGCGGAGGCTTAATCATGGCTAACGTTCGTGTAGATGAGCGCACCGACAGGCTCTATTTAGATTTTCGCTACCAAGGTAAGCGTTACCGTGAGTTTTCAGGATTAAAAAATACGGCCACCAACACTCGCAAGCTGGAAAAACTGGGCGAAAAGATTGAGCAAGAGATTGTTCTGGGTTCTTTCAAGTATCACCATCACTTTCCAGAGTCAGCAGCAGGCAAGCGTTTTGCTCAAGAAGAGCTGGAGCAGATTAAACAGGCTACAGCCATTACAGCAGCAGTCACCTCGGCACTAAAGGTTGAATCAACCAATACGCCACTGTTTAAAGATTTTGTTGAAGAATGGATCTTGGAGAACAAGATCTCTTGGCGGGATTCTCATTTGAGCAATATGCGCAACATCGTCAAATGCCATTACTTACCGCATTTTGCAGACAGAGAAGTCGGCAGCATCACTCGTGCTGAATTGTTAAAGTTTCGATCAGATCTCGCCAAAGTTCCAGGTCGAACTGTTAACAAGGGACTCTCAGCAAACCGTATCAACAAGATCATGGATCCGTTGCGACGTATTTTTGAGGAAGCCGCCGACCGTTATGAATTTAACACACCTTTTATCCGCATTAAACCACTGCGTATTCAGAAAAGTGACGTAGAGCCTTTTACGTTGGCGGAAACACTGCGCATTATCGCAGCAGCACGTCCTGACTATAAAAACTATTACATAGTGCGCTTTTTCACCGGCATGCGCACTGGTGAAATTGATGGCCTCAAGTGGAAGTATGTAGACTTTGAGCGTCGCCAGATCTTGATACGAGAAACCATTGTTGCGGGTAAAGAAGACTATACCAAGACCGACTCGTCACAACGTGAAATTCAAATGACAGATGCTGTTTACCGTGCTTTAAAACACCAGCATAAAGCTACGTCATTGGTATCAGAATTTGTCTTCTGCAATCTCAAAGGCACACCGCTGAATCATAACAATGTGACTAAACGTGTCTGGTATCCGCTATTGGCCAAACTCAAGCTTGAAAAGCGTCGCCCTTATCAAACACGCCACACTGCCGCCACGCTCTGGCTCGCAGCAGGTGAAGCACCAGAGTGGATCGCCCGGCAAATGGGCCATGCCAGCACCGAAATGCTGTTCAAAGTGTATTCACGCTACGTGCCCAACCTTACTCGCAAAGATGGCTCAGCCTTTGAGCGCCTGTTAGATGAGCAAATGAGTCTGCTGGAGAAATAACCATGCAAACGATTCTATTGAAAACAGAGCAGCAGAAGTTGATCACGCCACGCAATGTGACGATCTGGTTGATTAACTATTACAAGATTCCGCGTAGTAATGATTTGTCGTTGCACTGGGGCTTACCGTACTGGATCGACAACTACACCGCTATCAAATATTGGGTTGAGAGCGTCATGAGCGAAAAGCCCTATAAGGGTCGCGTACTAGGTGATCTTCGCCGCCGCTTTGAAGAGCAATTACCTATTTAAAACGACAAAGCAGCACTCAACTCACTGCTAACCGTAGATAATAATGATCAACTAAAGGATACATGATATGGAAACTTTTGATGTAGATATCGCTTGGATAAGTCTACTCGATAGAGCGAATGACATCTGGAGCGTAGAAACACGCGATAAACGATTTTACCAGGAAAGCTGTAACTTGAGGGGACTGCAACATACTGATGGCTATATTGCTTTGATTGAAATTCACAGCAATCAGCTTGCTCGAGTGCTGGACACCGAGATGCTACAGCTCCCACAGGATGTCGTTCGTACTCATTTTGCTTGGCGACAACCGGATCAATTGGATGCACAAGGTGCGCTCTGGTATTACGCTGAAACGATAGAAAATCCTGTCTTAAAAGAGTTCATCACTAATATATTGAGCGATGCCAAGATCATGCATCCTTTTTACATAGCTCGAGCTAGCCAAGATTATCATCACAATGAAAAAGGCGGTCTTTTTAAACACAGTGTGCAAGTTGCTTTAACTGCCATTCACCTAGCGTGCAATCACGAACTCGAAGAAGATGAAGTTGAGTGCGCATTTGTCTGTGGTTTGCTGCATGATATTGGCAAGATCATGATGTTTTATAACACTGATAAAAACCAACAAAAAGGCGTAAATGGTCAACATGAAGCTTTTAGCTTTATGGTGCTTGCCGAGCATCTTGAGCGCTTAAAAGCTCAGGATAAAACTCTGTTTGAAGCTGTTTCAGCAACGCTATCGGCTAATGTAAACGGGAAAAAGCATTGCGAATACGTGATCGAAACTATTGTCCGTGCTGCCGACCTTGTTTCGGCTGAAGCTTATCAAAGCCGTGCCGCATTCAAAGGCAAACCGGCATCACTTCTGCGTGCTAGTTTTCACTCTGGCAAACACTATAAGCGCCTAAAGCAAATGTAAAGTAATGTAGTTGCAAAACACGCACAGGCCAGCAAGGTTGTTTTGTACTTGCTGGCCTTTTGGTATCTAATATCCAATTTTTTATTCTTCTTATACCAACATGCCACCCTAGAAATATTACTTTCATTCTAGGCCAGCACTCCCTATTTAAGGCATCAACATGAACCACAGCGCACACAATAAACTCATTTCTTTTATTTGGAGCATTGCCGACGACTGCCTGCGTGATGTGTATGTACGCGGCAAGTACCGCGATGTGATTTTGCCGATGGTGGTGTTGCGTCGTTTAGATACTTTGCTTGAGCCAAGCAAACAAGACGTATTGGATGAAGTGAAGTTCCAGAAAGAAGAAATGGATGCCATTGAACTAGATGATGCACCACTGATGGCTGCGTCCGGTTATGTGTTCTACAACACCTCTAAATGGACACTAAAATCAATCCACAACACGGCGACCAACAACCAGCAAATCCTACTGGCAAACTTTGAAGAATACCTACTGGGCTTTAGCGATAACGTTAAAGAGATCATTGGGTGTTTTAACCTGCAGGCGCAGATTCGTCATATGGCATCCAAGCAGGTATTACTCGATGTGGTAGAGAAGTTTGTCTCGCCCTATATCAACCTCACACCCAATGCGGTTGCTGATCCTGACGGTAATCTGATGCCTGGCCTCAGTAATCTGGGCATGGGGTATGTGTTTGAAGAACTTATCCGTAAATTTAACGAAGAAAACAACGAAGAAGCCGGTGAGCACTTCACTCCGCGTGAAGTGATTGAACTGATGACGCACCTAGTGTTTGACCCTATACAAGGCAATTTACCACTGACCATGACTGTATATGACCCAGCCTGTGGTAGTGGCGGTATGCTAACCGAAGCGCAAAATTTTATTGAAGAAAAGTACCCCAACGACAATCGTGATGTGTACCTCTACGGTAAAGAAATCAACGATGAGACTTATGCAATTTGTAAGTCCGACATGATGATTAAAGGCAACAACCCAGAAAACATTCGGGTGGGTTCAACTTTGTCTACCGACGAGTTCGCCGCACACCGTTTTGATTTTATGCTTTCTAATCCACCCTATGGCAAAAGCTGGGCTTCAGAACAAAAACATATTAAAGATGGTAACGACGTTATCGATCCTCGCTTTAAAGTGAAACTAAAAGATTATTGGGGTGTAGAAGCAGAAGTGGATGCCACACCACGCTCCAGTGATGGGCAGTTACTGTTCCTCATGGAAATGGTCAGTAAAATGAAGTCGCCTGAGCTAAGCCCTTTAGGTAGCCGCATTGCCTCTGTCCATAACGGTTCCAGCTTATTTACCGGTGATGCGGGCGGTGGTGAAAGCAATATCCGCCGTTACCTGATTGAGAATGATCTGCTCGATGCCATCGTGCAACTGCCCAACAACCTGTTTTATAACACCGGCATTACCACCTATATTTGGCTGCTCAGCAATAACAAGCCTGTGCATCGACGCGGCAAAGTGCAGCTGATTGATGCCAGTTTGTTATTCCGTAAGCTGCGTAAAAACTTAGGCGAAAAAAATTGTGAGTTTTCACCAGAGCATATTGAAGAGATTGTCCGCACCTATTTAGATTGCGCCGCAGTCGAGCGCCAGTTGGACCAAAACGACGACCCAATAGGTCTTGCCAGCCAGGTATTCGACAACCAAGACTTTGGCTATTACAAAGTCACTATCGAGCGCCCAGATCGCCGTAAAGCGCAATTTAGTGCTGAGCGTATTGCCAATCTGCGCTTTGATCGACAGCTAAGCGAAGTGATGCAGTATTTGTATAGTGAGCATGGCGAACAGGTATATGCCGCTTCAGGTTTTGGTAAAAATAATAAAGACAGTTTTTTAAAGTCCATCGAGAAAGACATTCTTAACTGGTGCGAAGACAACGATATTAGTCTGAATGCCAAAGCTAAAACCAAGCTCTTAGACGTTAAACAGTGGCAAGCGTTGCAAGCCGTGCACGCAACGGCTGAGCAGCTAATGCAGGCCATTGGCACTCAAGAGTTTGATGACTTCAACCAGTTTAAAGCCAAGGTTGATGCACAACTCAAAGCCGATAAAACCAAACTATCGGCATCAGCAAAGAACGCTATTTTAAACAGTGTCAGCTGGTACGATGAAAATGCCGCCAAAGTGATTAATAAAGTAGTCAAGCTTAGTGGCGATAAGCTCCATGAACTGCTAGAACGTTTAGGCTGCAGCGAAGCCGATTTACCCGATTTTGGTTACTACCCGCGCCCAGCTACCGAAGGCGGCAAAAAAGGCGAATACATCACTTACGAAACCAGCGCCGATTTGCGCGATAGCGAGTCAATCCCCGTTAAAGACAGCATTCACCAGTATTTCCGTGATGAAGTGCAGCCGCATGTGAGTGAAGCCTGGATCAATCTGGACTCAGTTAAAATCGGTTACGAAATCAGCTTTAACAAATACTTTTATCGCCATAAACCCTTGCGTGCGCTGGAAGATGTAGCTGCCGATATCATTAGTTTGGAAAAACAAGCCGAAGGCTTAATAGCGCAGATTTTAGGTATGAGTGGCTTTGATGCAGCAGTTAAAGAGGTGCAGAACTAATGGTTAATTTTGCACAGATGCCTAAGTATGAGGCGTATAAGGATTCAGGTGTTGAGTGGCTGGGGGAGCTTCCGCTTGACTGGACGGTAATAAAAATGAAGTTCTTGTTTAAAGATACTTCAATAAAAAACATGCCTAATGAGGCTTTATTGTCAGTAACACAAGACAAGGGTGTTGTGCCTAGAAGCTGGGTGGAAAATCGTATGGTGATGCCGTCAGGCAACCTAGAGAGTTTCAAGTATATTGAGAAGGGTGATTTTGCTATAAGCCTAAGGTCCTTTGAAGGTGGTTTGGAGTATTGCCATCATGCAGGAATTATCAGCCCAGCGTATACAGTACTCAAAGCCACCAAAACTAATCTTGTTGATATCTACTATAAATATTTATTTAAAAGCAAAATATTTATCTCCGAATTACAAACTTCAATAGTAGGTATTCGTGAAGGTAAAAACATTTCCTATGATGAGTTAAGGTATTCGTTACTGCCTATTCCAAGTGAACATGAACAAGCTTTAATTGCCAATTTCCTCGACCAAAAAACCGCCCAAATCGATGCAGCCATTGCCATTAAAGAACAGCAAATTGAGCTGCTAAAAGAACGTAAGCAAATCATTATCCAGCAAGCCGTCACCCAAGGCCTTGACCCTAATGTGCCAATGAAAGACTCAGGTGTAGAGTGGATTGGGCAGATACCGGAGCATTGGCAACTGAAAAAGCTCCGTTATCTTGGCGTTACTCAAAATGGCATAAGTGCTGGTGCCGAGTATTTTGGTGAGGGTTTTCCATTCGTAAGCTATGGTGACGTATATAAAAATAGACAGTTACCTGAGTTGGTAAATGGGCTAGCAAAATCTACGAATGGTGACCAAAAACAATATTCTGTTTTAGCCGGTGACGTATTTTTTACTAGAACGTCTGAAACAGTTGATGAGATTGGTTTTGCATCTATTTGCTTCAGGGATATTGAAAAAGCTACGTTCGCAGGATTTTTGATTCGTTTTAGGCCATGTACTGATTTATTGATAACAGAATTTTCAAAATATTATTTTAATGCGGCTATGCTGAGAAACTATTTTGTGAAGGAAATGAATCTAGTAATTCGTGCGTCTTTGAGTCAAGAGCTTTTAAAAAACCTTTTTGTTGCGTTACCTCCTGCAAGTGAACAGCTTGAAATATACAAGTATTTGGAGAAAAAATCTGACCAAATAGAAGAAGCAATTTCGATTCAAGTTAATCAAATCGAAAAGCTTAAAGAATACAAAACCACGCTAATCAACAGCGCCGTGACTGGTAAAATCAAAGTACCGGGAGTGGTTTAACAGGGATGACGATGCAACAGGAAGTAGTAAATAATCCAATGGACATTGCCGTTACCAGTGTAACGGCTGCTCAGTTATTCTCTGGTGATGTAATCGATGTTGATAAAGAGTCGCAGACTGACTTTAAGGCGCGATTAAACCTTCCTGAATATCAGCGACCCTACAAATGGTCTCCTAGCGATGTAGAAGCTTTATTAGGTGATCTAGAGGCTTATTTTAATACGAATGCTGAAATGATCGATACGCAAAGTAAGCATGATAAGCCGTTACTCTATTTAGGTAGTGTGGTGTTGCATCAGGTTACTAATGGCTCTGAAACTATTTTGAATATTATTGATGGTCAACAGCGTATTACGACCTTGCAGTTGATTTGCATGGCAATTGCAGCAAAAACTGGTAACAGTTACTCCCTGCCAAATATGCACTATGGTTCGCCAAGTAGCCATGAGCGCATAGCCAAAAACTATCAATGGCTAACAGCACAATCACTCCCAGAGTCGTTGTTAGCACTCGATTTAAACCGTATTAACTTTACAGTGGTAATCACACAATCTGAAGATGAAGCCTATCGTTTTTTTGAAACCCAAAATACGGGAGGCGTAAGACTATCTGGCCCACAAGTCATTAAAGCTCACCATTTACGTGCGATACCCAGTGAAATACAAAACAACTTTGCGCGTAAGTGGGAGTCATTTAACTATTTAGATGGTGTGGTTAACAGACTTCTTAAAGCAAGACGTTGGCAGGCATTTGGTTTTAAACATGTGCCTTCTCACCGAGCACCTGAAGGTGTTAAAAAAGCCATTGTAAAAGAGTTTGCCGAGAACACTAGCGTTAAAAATGAAGATTTAGCTTTTAGCCGTGGCGCTCAAATTAAAAGCTTGTCAGGCGCAATATCTCAGCAACTTGTTGATGGCTATTTAGCTAAACAGCCACTAAATGCAGGTATAAATACGGTTAATTATTTGGCCTATTTTAATGAGCTGTATCACACCCTGATGGTTGAGCAGTCTCAACCTTACTTAGAGCCATTCTATTTGTTTTACAACGAGGTGGTGTTAAAGGCAAATAACAGCAATTTTTTAACAGAATTATTTGATATTGCTATTTTGCTATATGTCAGTGAATTTGGAACAGAGCATCTTAATGAAGCCAGCTTTTGGTTAGCTCGATGTGTCTTTTCGATTCGACTTTATAATGAAAAAACAGTCAGAGAAGACTCTATTTCTTCATTTGTTAATAAATATCCCTTACTAGATTGGATAACCACGGCTTATGAGCATAAGCAGTTGGTTGGAATGTTGCAAAGTTTTGAGCGAGATATAACGCCCGATAATATTGGAATATCAGATAGAGACGGTAAGCCTTCTAATGGTGTAAAGCAAAAATTCTTAGAGGGCTATGCTGCATTTTTTAATATTCATATAGCACAGCGTACTGGCAAACAACTCGCTCAGTCTTTTGATGCTGAATTGAAACAAGGAATAAAGCACAAATTAGCTGAACCAAAAGATCGTAATGTGCCAGCATTGCAGGAGTGTGTTCCATGAGTTTAGCCTTATCAAACAACGCTTCAAGCGTTAGTCAGGTCGAAACAATAGTACAAACGCCACACGATTTATTAATTAACAAAATCGCGTTTGAAATCCCATCTTATCAGCGGCCCTATGTGTGGGGTGGTGAAGGCGTTTTAAAGCTGTTACAGGACATAGAGCAAGCATACATTGCAGGTGAGCACCAATATTATATTGGCACTGTACTTTGTTCCCAGTTGCCGAAACAAGCAAACAAAGATGCATTAGTAAGCTTTGAGCTGATCGATGGGCAACAACGTATGACAACCTTAATGCTGATTGCCATTGCATTTAAAAAAGCCAATGTTGATTGTGAACTTGCAAACGTTGCGATATTAGCGCATTTTCCTCGTGTTACGTTTTCAATTAGAGAAATGGTACAAGGTTTATTGTGCTCTTGGACTGATTTGGAGTTTACACATAAGCCTTCTGACGAAGATATTCATAAGAACGAATACACCAAACACTTAGCCGAAGCGTTAAATACGACAACGAGCTTTATTAAAGAAATACGTAATGACAGTAAAAAAGGTGAAGCGCATTTAGTTAATTTTGCTAAGTATTTTTATCAGCAAGTACGTTGGGTTAACAACATTATTCCTGCTGGAACCGATTTAAATAAACTGTTCGCGACTATGAACACCAGTGGTGTGCAGTTAGAGCAATCCGATATTTTAAAATCTAAATTATTAGGTAAGTTGAGCAAAAACCGCCATGAGTATGATGGCTTGTGGCAAGTGTGCGAAAACCTAAATAACTACTTTGAGCGCAATGTTAGGCGTGTCTTTACCGCTTCCAGCTGGAAAGAAATTCAAGATGTAGATCTAGCTAGTTTTGACAAAACAAAGTTTAAGCTCGTTGATAATAACATGCCTCAAGATGGCTTCGATAAAGGCTCTGAGAGCGTTAGAGGGTTAACGCTTGAGGAGATCATCAGTGATGAGTCTCTTTTAGAAAAACCAGAACCTAAGGGTACTACAGGTAGTAGCGATGACGCTGATGAGGTTTTCTGTCGCTCTATAATTAGCTTTCCTTTGCTTTTAATTCATGCGTTTAGAATCTATAACGCTCAATCTGATAATGAAGACATTGAAAGTCGTGTTAACGGTGAGCGACTTAATCAAGTATTTGAAAAGTTTATAATAAATGCTTCTGAAGCTGAGGTAATTAAATTTTTAGATTGCTTATGGCAAGTGCGATACCAATTTGATAAATGGGTTGTGAAGTGGGTAGAAAAAGCCGAAGAATCTACGGCTGTTTTACGATTAAGTAATGTTAATTTCTCAAAGACACAAAGCAGATTAAACCGAGTACCGACAGAAATTACAGAGCTAAGCCAACTTCAAAGTGTTCGATACTTCACTGGTGAACGAAGTGCTCAGTATTGGCTTACATCTTTTCTAGGCTGGTTAGTTAAAAACAATACGGATGATAAAAATATAGTACTGGCTAAGTTAGAAGATATTGATAATAAGATGTCACTCGCTTTGTTCCATGCTGAACTTAGCCAAAAACAGGCAAGTTTTAACTACCTTACGAAAATACAAGGCAGTTTTGGATCTTCAAATGAAATGAATGATTACCTAAAGCAAATCAACGGCACTGGGTTTGAGCATTATTGGTTTCAAAAGCTGGAATATGTGCTTTGGAAAAATGAGCAAAATAGAGAAGATGAGAAATTCAAAAAATACCGCATAAGCTCAAAAAATTCTGTTGAGCATGTTCACCCACAACATGAAGAATACGATAAGCGGTTAGAAGATAACTATTTGAATGCTTTTGGCAATCTTGTGTTATTGAGTCCGGGTGAAAACTCGTCCTACAGTAATCAAACCGTTGGTAAAAAGCAGGAAGATTTCAAAGCTAAACCAGTATATGACTCACTAAAGTTAAAACAAGTTTTTGAGTTGAAGCAAAACGATGAGTGGGACAAAGACAAGATTAAGCAGCATCAAAAAGAGATGGTTGATTTATTGATTAGTCACTACGCAAGTATTGATAATGGAGTATTAAATGGTTAGTCAAACCAACGAGCAGGCATTAGAAGCTGCGATTGAGCGCGCTTTAACGGGAACCTGCATCGAAGACATTAACGGCAACCTCGCTGATGCTACAACCACTTCTTATAGCAATGCCCACCTTGGTTATGTGGCTGGCTTCTCTTCTGACTTCAATAAACACTACGCAATTGATGAGCGCTATTTCTGGCAGTTTCTTGAGCGTACACAGCAGCCTGAGCTGGATAAGCTTAAAAAGCATAACCCTGTGGACTGGCAGCGCAAGCTACTGGAACGCTATGACCGTTTGATTAAAAAATATGGAGTTTTGCATCTACTGAAAAAAGGTTTAAGTGTAGACGATGCACACTTTAACTTGATGTATCCCGCGCCTTTGGTTAGTAGCAGTGAGGCAGTGGCCAAGAACTTCACCGACAATATTTTTAGCTGCACACGCCAGCTCTGTTACTCACAGGCAAACCCGTTGCAAGAAATCGATATGGTGTTATTTATCAATGGCATTCCATTGATCACCATGGAGTTAAAAAACGCTTGGACCGGGCAAAATGCAAAATATCACGGCCAAAAACAATACCGTGAAGACCGTGACACTGAACAACCACTGCTGAATTTTGCACGTTGCTTAGTGCATATGGCGGTGGATACTGATGAAGTTTATATGACCACTAAACTGGCAGGAAAAAGCACTGTTTTCCTGCCTTTTAATAAAGGCCATAACCACGGAAAAGGTAATCCCCCCAGCAGCACCGGCCATAAAACCGCTTATTTATGGCAAGAAATTTTCACTAAAGAGAGCCTAGCCAACATTATCCAGCACTTTGTGCGTTTGGATGGCAACAGTAAAGTGCCGTTTCACAAAAAAACACTTTTTTTCCCGCGTTATCATCAGCTTGATGTGGTGCGTAAGCTGGTCAATCATGCTGCAAATCAAGGTGTAGGCCACACCTATTTGATTCAGCATTCTGCAGGCTCAGGCAAATCAAACTCCATTACTTGGGCGGCTTATCAGCTGATTGAAACCTATCCAGCGACAGAAGCTGTTGCAGGTAGATACAGCATGGAGCAACCCCTGTTCGATTCAGTCATTGTAGTCACTGACCGACGCTTACTGGACAAGCAACTACGCGACAATATCAAAGAATTTTCCGAAGTTAAAAATATTGTTGCGCCTGCGCTAACCTCTGCTGAGTTAAAGACGGCATTGGAAACCGGCAAGAAAATCATCATCACCACCATCCAAAAATTCCCTTTTATTATCGATGGTATTAGTGATCTGAGTGATAAGCGCTTTGCGGTAATTATTGACGAGGCACACAGCTCACAGTCTGGCTCTGCCCATGACAATATGAACCGTGCGATGGGCAAGGCTGATGTAGAAGAAGTTGAAGATGCGCAAGATAAAATTCTACAAGCTATGCAATCGCGCAAGATGCGCGGTAACGCTTCGTACCTAGCCTTTACAGCAACGCCTAAAAACACCACCTTAGAAAAATTTGGCGACCAACAACCTGATGGCAGCTTTAAGCCATTTCATCTGTACTCAATGAAGCAAGCAATTGAAGAAGGCTTTATTCTTGATGTGCTGGCCAACTACACCACCTACAAAAGCTATTATGAAATCAAAAAATCGATAGCAGAAAACCCTGAGTTTGAAACTAAAAAAGCACAAAAAAAGCTTCGCGCCTATGTCGAGCATAGTCAGCACACCATAGATACTAAAGCTGAGATTATGCTTGAACACTTTGTTACTAATGTGGTTAATGCCAAGAAGTTGAAAGGCAAAGCTAAGGGCATGGTGGTTACGCAAAATATAGAAACAGCTATACGCTATTACAAAGCCATTAATCGCAAGCTAAAGGAACAGGGTAACCCTTTTAAGATTCTAATCGCCTTTTCCGGAAAGAAAGAAGTCGACGGTATCGAGTACACAGAAGCGGATATCAATGGTTTTAATGAGACAAAGACTGCTGAAAGCTTTGACACCGATGACTACCGTTTACTGGTCGTAGCCAACAAATACCTGACCGGTTTTGACCAACCAAAGCTATGCACCATGTACGTAGATAAAAAGCTGGCTGGCGTGATGTGTGTACAAGCTCTATCGCGTTTAAACCGTAGCGCTGCAAGCCTCGGTAAAAAGACAGAAGATTTATTTGTATTGGATTTTTTCAATAGCGTTGAAGATATCCAAGCCGCTTTTGATCCATTTTATACTGCCACGTCGTTATCTAAAGCGACGGATATCAACGTGCTACATGAGCTTAAAGATGCGTTAGATGATGTAGGCGTATATGAGTGGCACGAGGTT
The DNA here is from genome assembly GCF_047470865.1 of Pseudomonas sp. F1_0610. Classification (NCBI taxonomy): domain Bacteria; kingdom Pseudomonadati; phylum Pseudomonadota; class Gammaproteobacteria; order Pseudomonadales; family Pseudomonadaceae; genus Pseudomonas; species Pseudomonas sp. F1_0610. The sequence goes on along the minus strand of NZ_JAZDRH010000012.1, from coordinate 42,589 downwards.
GAACAGTTCGTCACGGATTACTTCAACGGTGAAGATGCAGAGGTCTTAAGCCCGATAATTGATACGGCTGCTGCACGTTTTGAGCATGAACTAGAGCTTGATCACGAAGACAAAGTCGATTTTAAAGTTAAGGCTAAACAGTTTGTAAAAATTTACGGGCAAATGGCATCCATCATGCCGTATGAGATTTTGGCGTGGGAAAAGTTATTTTGGTTCTTAAAGTTTCTTGTACCTAAGCTTGTAGTGAACGATTCGGAATCTGATGCGATTGATTCTCTGCTTGAATCCGTGGATCTAAGTTCATATGGCTTACAACGAGTGAAGCTCAATCATGCAATTAGCTTGAGCAGTAATGAAACAGAACTTGATCCTCAAAACCCCAACCCCCGTGGTGCTTATGGCGATGAGAAAGAAAAAAACCCGCTCGATGAAATCATTACTACGTTTAACGAACGCTGGTTCCAAGGCTGGAGTGCTACGCCTGAAGAACAACGGGTAAAGCTGATCAATATCTCTGAAAGCATCAAGCAGCATCCAGATTTTGAAACTAAATACGCCAAGAATCCTGACCCTCATAGCAAGGAACTAGCTTTTGAAAAAATATTTAAAGAAATCATGCTACAGCGCAGAAAAGATGAGCTAGAGCTGTACAAGCTTTTTGCCAATGATGGCGCGTTTAACTTGTCTATAGTGCAAACCATGCAGCGGATGGTAGAGCTGTAAGAATGAAATACGTTGGTTAGATTATAGGAAAACTCTGAATAATTATTTGTATGGACAAGACGCAGCTAAACATTAGCTCTGACTGTCTCACTAAAATTATTCAGAGTTCCATAACCCTAAACTATGGTTATTTGTAGTGCCCGCAGAGCGCATCATTTTTAGAGCAAGCCATCCCCTTTAAAACTTAAGCGACTTATTTTCTATTTTTTCGAAAAAATGCTTAAGTGACTTTTTCCGTCACTTATCGATACCAGACCTTCGCTCACCCTGCCATAAAATCCCTCTAACGTCATAAAAACCAGATTCTGGTGCTTTATATTTAGAGGGTGATATGTATAAAAAAATATCAATGGACTCAGTGCATCAGCCAACCACAGGGCTACTAGCCGAGGTCTACCGAGTTTTATCATTTATCCAATTTAATGCCGAGTCTCAGCGGCAAATACTCGACCAGATTCAGCAGGACAACACAACTGAATCGCTGGGTCTTCCTCTTATTGAGGTTATTCAACAGCGTCAAGAAAGCTATTTGCTCTGCGGCAGCTTTCGCCATTATCAATTGTTGCGAGCATCAGGTGAAAAAGCCTTACACGCCAATATTTTACCTGCTGAGGAGCACCCTAATAGTCATGCTGTGCGAGCATTCCGTCAGGGTATCAGCACTATTCTAATGTATGACTGCAGCAAAAAAACTCCAAACCTGCAATTACGCGAACTGAACAAATATCTGAAAAGCCATGCTAGTCCAGAACTACTACAGGTAATTGGTAACGATGCATTTTTAAAAAGTGCATTGCGAATCAGTGCGCGGGACTTGAGAACTCTGCTCAAAAATGAAAGCCCTTTGGAGTTGAGGGTCAAGCAGTTACAAGCTAACACCTGATTACTGGAGGTAGCATGACAGAATGTAAATTTTCTATAGATAAACTAGATTTTTTTACTGAGTGGTTTTCTATCGATAAATCGTCTTTTACCCAGCTATGCATCTGGATTCAGGCTCCTAGAAACCTACAGCAATTTATTGCAGTGACAGAGAATCTGGATGCACTACTAAGTGTCAACCTACGACAAGAATTAGCTATAGAGCTTGGATTAGATAAGCTGCCTATAGAAGCATGGCGAGCACTACTGCAACAGCTAAAACCAAAGTTATCTAATGTCCCTCCTGAGCTCATAGATATCAAGCCAAACAAACAAACTCGACCTGCAGGGATGATTGGTAATTACCCTATTTATGCGACGCTTACGGCTGCTGAGGTTGATTATCCAACAGAAGAAATCGAAAAAATAAAAGTGATTCATTTAATAGGAATGAGCGCTGCAATTGCCTACCAACAAATGCATGCTGCCGGCGTTATTAAAGAGTTAAGCAGTGGTGTTGAGGCTGGTTTACGTGAAATACGTGACCTAGAAAAAATAGCTAAAAGACCAACAGTTCCGCTACCTGACTTACGTGATGTAATTTCATTGACTGAGGTTCAGGCAGAATTAGAGGAGTGGATTGAATGGCATTCCATTACCACCCGATGGGGTGCCGGATTACGACTGCTAATAGAGTCTGTCGCTGAGCAGCGATCGCGAGCATCACGCCATTACCGCATGAGAATTAGCACTCAAATCCAGCGCAGTGGTCAGCAAATCAGTGTGCAGGAACTTGACGGCACAGATGCTACTAACAAACAGCAGCCCAGTTTCGAGCCCACTATGCGTGTGCCAGATACTCGCAGTAAAAAACTGCTGCAACAGCAGGGTTTACACCCTGCTGAGATGACAACACTTACAAGCGTTATCGTCACAGACCCAACAGCACCTCGCAGTGTTCAATCGGATGGGCAATTAATACGACACCGTAATCGTCGGCGGGTACAAGCATCAATTGTGCAATCAGCACAATCTTTACCTAACAGAGTGGAGATGCCGAGCCCCTATGAGGTTCAGGCGCTATTACATTGCCTAGCCAATGATTTTATTAAGAACAAAATGGAAGATCTTAATACCCCTCAATACGATGAGCTTAAGGTAATCATTCTATTGAGGCTTTATACAGGCCGTAAATTAGATTCACTACGTAAGTTGCTGATTTTCCAGAGCAAAGCTGATTACGATGCCGCTCAACGAACATTTTTTGCGGTACTCATAGAGGAAAGTTGTTTAGCACTCCCAGTAAAATCGACAGCTAACCTCCACTCATTAGGTGCTGTTGGCAGCGTTTTGCTGGCAGATGAGCCTTTTTACCATAACGATATTCAACTGCAGGACGTTCTCGAGTTCAGATTACCGCCAGTTGCTACTCAGGCAGTAATTGGCCTAGCGAAACGCAAGCTTCAGTGCGCTACCAGCCGAAAACGAGTTCCGTTGTTTGAGTGCGCTGATGAGCACGAACAATGGATTCGTGAATTGCTAAAAAAACTCAACCAAACCTACGCGACTCGATGGACAGAACATCGTCTCAGTCTTGTTATGCGTATGGCAATTGAGCAATGCACACAGGATCCAGCGCTAGTTCAACTTATAACTGAGCAGGAATATAGTCACTCTATTGTTGCTAACTATTATCAACGCACCTCAATTACATTTATTAGCGGGGTCATCAAGGCAGCTCATAAACTCATTCAGCAGTGGGTAAGAACAGGGAGTATTATTCCACCAGCTTTTAGTGAAAATACTCGAGCATTGCAGAATAAAAAAAGTATTGGCAGCAGCCTAGCCCTACCCACTAACTTCGTAGCCCAACTGTGTGAGCACTTAAAACACCATGCCAGACTTAACTCCCGCCTTTTTACGGGGGATGAGCGATTACGTCACGCGCATAACTCACTGGTTGCTTACATCACTGTGTGGTTAGGCTTTATTTCAGGATACCGCGCAGTCTTAGATCCCATTAGCGATCCAAGACACATCGACCTTGAAACTGGGCTGATGGTTATCAGCGATAAAGACAATTCGTTGTTTCAGCATTCACGCATCATTCCACTCACCGCGCGGTTTGTTGAGCAGGTCGATCGATATGTTGAACATCTGATTCAATTAGCGATGAGCCTGCCGCATAAGCAGAGCATACAACAAGAAATTTACCAGCTATGTCACCGTTATCAGGGTGCTGATACTTCAACCCATGAATTATCTATTCCGTTTTTATTTTTTCTGACTGACACACTGCAGGCCAGAGCCGTTTCACCCAAAAACCTGCAGGAGCACTTTCCATTTGAAATCAGAGCGAATGCAAATCGGCACTACTTGCGCAGCATGCTAGTCGAGCTTGGAGCTCCTGGCGAAATGGTTGCATATTTTATGGGGCATTGGGAACACGGTGAGGAGCCACACCAAAAATTATCCAGCATCAGCCCAATAGACATAGCTATTCAGCTAGCGCCTTATCTCAATACCATTGAGAAACAGATTGGCTGGACGATACAGGGAGGATTGGTGCATGTATGAAGTTAAATACTGGTTGGGCTGGCCTTTTATAAAAACTCAGGCTGGTGTTTTAGGTTCTAACCGTCGACGTAGGCAACAAACTGAAAACCAGTTGAATCAGCAAAGAAAGCTATTGCAGTTATTGGATACCGGTGCTCCAGGTTGTGCGCTAGGTGTAGAAAATATTCAAATTTCTAATCTAGCTATAGATGAGGTCAACGCATGGATTGATGAGCAGGATAGCGCTAATCGAGCAACGGTCCACCTACGTCGGTTTTTGCGAGCTGGATTAGCTAAAGGTGCTCAGGAGCTAGGCTGGCAAGTAGAACTACCACCGACTGAGATGACTATTATCAGTGAGAAAAACTCCATTACTCCTGATGGATTTATTCAGCTAGCTCAATTGCGTAATCAAATCAAAGCGTTTGAAGAAAGATTAGTAAACCAGCCTAATAATCCAAGCGTTAGTCTGACCTATGGGCAGCTACTATTTAGCGCAACAGTTTTCGGCGGTCTGGCAGACTCGAAAGCAATGCTGCAACTTCCATATGCTAAAGAGAAAATTCGTCACTATAAGGACTATGTTTGGATTGATCTATTTACAGATGACTACCCTAAGCATATTCACGCAGATCGTGGTTTACGCAGATGGTTTCCTGACCCTGTATCGCTCATTTTACTGACTCGACTGCCTGAGTTACCACAAGGGTATGAGGATAAAAGCAAATTAAGGCGTTGGCTGAATCAAGCATTAGCTCAATTTATTTACTCATTATCGGGTGATGTTCTGGGTAGGACAACATATAAAGAGCAACAAGCCCTAATAAGACACTGGCGCGCTACTGTCAGTGTGTACCACCATACGATTTTACCGCCATACCTCGTGCGGCACTGCAGCGGTGAAAGCAGTTCAACTGCGTGGCCAGAGTTCGTGTGGCTGCGAGTACTCCAGCAACAGGCTCTAATCCAATCACCTGCTGATGAGTGCGCTGAGCTGACTATAGATGAGCCCGATCCCATAATTACGCCAGTAGCATTAACCATTAACGATAGTAAAAAAAATCTGATTTTCACAGGTGTGCGTGCTGCTTTATATAAAAGCAGTCAAACGACAGAGCCAAGTTTAAAAACCTTGCTAGAACGCCTCGGCAAGTTAAAAGCAGAAGCCGTGCAGGCGAGCCCATTACTGTACTGTCTGATTGACTGGGTCAAAAAACGACTTAGAAAAACAGAAATTAGACGTAGTACTGCATACCAACAATTAACCAGCCTTGGGAAAACTCTTCTTAGCACTTTTGATGAGGCAGAATTGTTATCGCTGACAGCTGAAGATTTTCAGGCTGGCTACGAAACTATATTAGAAAGCACACCATCAGCAATTACGCGACAAAATAAAGCAGACTTATTACGCAGGTTTCATGCCCACGCTAGCAATTTACTACAGTTGGCTCCGATAAAGCTCAGTTATGCAGATGAAGTTTTTTTTGCATTACCGGACGCCAATACCTTCACAGAAACTGAATACCAACTACTGTATCAGTTTTTAAAGGCACAAAAAGACACATCCCCCATTACACACGCGCAATTGATTGTACTGATTTTAGGTTATCGGTGTGGATTGCGCATTAGTGAAATTCGTCATCTGCAGCTAGATGATCTGCAGTACCCAGGGATGCTCGAGATATTACCTACAGAGCGTTTAGAACAGCTCGGGCGATATGCCGCTACTTTATTAATTCGCGGTGATCAGTTTAACAAACTGAAAAGTAAGAACAGTCGGCGACAGTTGCCATTAAACATACTTATGAGCAGTAAGGAGCGAGTTGAATTATTGAACTATCATCAAGCCCAGCGCGTTAAAGTTGGTAAAAGAAAGGTGCAAGGGAAATTTATTTTCTCCGAGGATAATGGCAAGACACCGATGGATTTCACTGAGTTGCAACGTAACCTACACGAACAGATGCGGCAGTTAACCGGTGATCCAGACCTGCGTTTTCATCACCTGCGCCATAGTTTTGCCAGCCATGCTTTACAGGCGAGTCATAACTTAACTGAGCCATTACAACTGCCCGCGCATTGGCAAGGCCATATGCTGCAGGGAACCAGCAGAAAGCATTTACACCAGATTTCCAACTATGTTGGCCACTCCAGTGGCAATGTGACACTGCAGCACTACACGCATAATCTCGACTGTATTGTGCGTGATCTGCTGTGGCCACATAGTTTTGATCATAGAAAAACTGGATTTGGTGAAAAGCAACGATATAGAGGCTCTCTGGATGTCGCGCTCTGTGTGCAAAGTTTGCTAGATATCAGCGCTGATAACTTACGGCAACATAATCGACAATACGGTCGAAAGATTTTAGGCTGGCTGCCGCAGAGACTTAAACTACAGCCTGCGATTGATCCTAAACAATGGCGACCTTACAGTGAAACTTTAGCAAAGTTAGTAGCAGGTACATCTAATAAATCCAGAGACTTACGTGACTTTAGTTTCGAGAACTGGTGCGATTTTCTTCAGCGTTGGAGTCAGTTACATAGTGGTGATGAGCTGATTGAGATGTATAAACTAGATGATACAAACACGCGCGCTCAGGTCACACTGCTTTCAGGTTTACTGAAGGCTCGGACTCGATTTAACAATTCGCGACTCAAACAGCCCCGTAAAATATTCAACACCCAAGTCACAACCTCAAGCCATTATTTTATTATTCGACCACCTCGATATAAGCTCGAGCGTGATATTGCTGCTCAAACCTACAAAAATAGTTTGCGCCTGCTGCAATCTGCTCAGAACGGAGAGTTGGCTAAAACAGCACTAGAGTATTTTTATGACAATTACCGACACTGGAATAAGAGCGTCATTTGCCGACATGACCCAGGTAATCAGCCTAAACTCCAGGCTCTGGAGCAGCTCCTCAGGAAGGCGCTGCCTAACGATAAGGTCCATGTTTGGCAGGAACGTAATCCAGCGGTTCACAGATATCCGATGATTGGGAAACTGCAGATAGTTACAGTCGACAAGCAGAAACCAAGAGATGGCGCGGTATTTGGACTGTTGTTAGCTTATTTTAGAGCGGTGCTGGGAACTTAGTAAAGTGTGACGTAAGGAGCTTCAAAACTAAGTGCCACCCGTTAGCTTAAAGGCAACACTTAACAGCAATTAGCAACTTTTAAGGTATCGCTAAATTATCCGTCTCATAGCTGTAAGCGTGATCCACAGATATAATTACAGTCTCCAGATTTAGCTAAATAGATTACTTCACCTCATCAGTCTCAGTAACATAGTGCGGAGCAATCTTCCAAGCTATTTTATTTTTAGAAACTGCAAAAACTCAGCAACATTACCCAGAGATTGCTATAAAGATTTATTATATAAAAAACCAGAGCATTTAAGACAACTTTTTGTGTGTTTTTAGCTACGTGCTTGCCATTCACTAGGCAGGATAAAACTTGCCTAACCTCTTCACTGCCCATCGTCTGCGGATGACACTTCTGATGAAATAAATAAAACGTTTAATCCAGTGCAGACAGGTTTTTTCAGTTTTAAGCGCGTAACCTTTTTTACGCATATCCATGCGTATCGAGTTTAGAAATGGACTATTAGACATAAGACGCTCCCTGCCTTGATACTGTTTGTACAGCCTGTTTTAGCTTAGTTTACGAAAGTTGCATGATTTAGCACTGAGAGATGCTCATTTTTAACCCGCCATTAATTATAAGTGTATGGGAATCAGTGAGTTATACCCTGTGCAGGAAAGATAGTGCGCAGACCACTAGCTCAATAGCAGGCATGCCTGAATTACTGCAGAAGAGCTCCTTGTTTTAATTGGTAAAAGCTTTAGTATTCAAGGTCGTATATTTATTTATGGCATGCAGACTCTGGTGGCAAAATGAGCATGCATGCTAATAAGCTGTTATATCTCTTGAGGTAGATCTGTGCTAACCGATGAACAGAAGAAATACCGAGACCGCGCTAACCGTGCGCGACGAGAGCTCCTCAAAGAAAAGGAGAAATTCGGCGCGATTTCGGACGGCTCAGGGAAACGCTACCGGGTGTGCGTTTACTTTGTGCTTAGCGGTGCTCCAGAAAAAGCAGTCGAGTTCATGGACTGGTTCGAGAAGGAGTTCCCGGATGACGTTGGTGAGCCCGCGTTTCTCTTATATGCTGCGTTGGCCTATTACCGGGTGGGGTCTCTGGGGAAAGCGCGGGGATACCTGCTGGATACGATGTTAAGCAACATTTACCTACTCCCCTATCTGTTTTCGCGGCCAATGCCCAAGCAAGACATGTGGCACTCATCTAATTGGGCACAGCCAGACTACATCGAGGAGATTGAAGAACTTCTGGAAGGGCCAACGAGTCAGGAGCGGGAGTGGTTTCAAGAACAGTTCGAGAATGAACTCTTCACGAGCATTCGAAGCAAATGCATAGAAACATTTCACGCATTACAGCATGCAAAAGAGTTGGATTCCCGCCGTCGTATTCTTGGGGAGTGGCGGGACTATGTTTCATCTTGTCGTGCAAACGAGATATAACCAGTGGCAGCACGGTGACCGCTTTTCCGCCGCGCTGCGGCTCCAAACCGGCACGTGTGCCAAGCGTTAGGCCTCTTGGGAGCTTCAGTGCATATCCGTCGGTTTCAAATCGGTGACGAAGCTACGCTATATGGCGTGTATTACTCAGCTATTCATCGCATCGCCAGTAGAGATTACTCTCAAGAGCAGATAAATGCGTGGGCGCCAGCTGAAGTAGGTCAAACCTTGTGGGAAGAAAAAATCCGAAGTATCAATCCGTTTGTCGCTGTGATAGACGGCGTTGTTGTTGGTTACACCGATATTCAGCCATCTGGCTACATTGATCACTTTTTCGTTTCGGGCAATCATCCTCGTCAGGGTATCGGAGCAAGTCTTATGGGTGTAATCCATCAAGAGGCTGCACAACTAGGTATCACTGAATTAACATCCGATGTAAGCCTGACTGCCCAGCCATTCTTTAGTAAATTTGGGTTCCATGTCGTTGAACATAGGTTCCCAGAGCGACGCGGCGTTGTAATTCCAAATGCTCTTATGCGCAAGGTTTTAGCGTGTTCGGCCTAACCAGGCGTTCAACGCGGACAGTTTGCAGCGGGGCATTTTGCTACGCAAAATTTTACGCCCCGCTGCAAACCACTTCGCCGGCAAGCCGGCTCCGTTCTGCCGGTTTGTACTCCCCCCATTTTCCACAGTGCTCATTTGTAGAATTTAAGCTGCCTGTAATAGCTGCCTTGGCGGTACTCCTCCGATAGCAGTGTGAGGGCGTTCGTTGTTATACGTCCAAAGCCATTGTGTAGCAAGTTCTTGAGCCTGTTCAATGCTGTCAAAGATGTTTAAATCTAACCATTCATGACGCACTGTTCGGTTAAAACGCTCAACATAAGCATTCTGTGTCGGTTTGCCTGGTTGGATATACTGCAAGGTAATTTGCTGCTCTTTAGCCCAGTCCTTTATTGTTTCAGAGATGTACTCAGGGCCATTGTCACAACGTATTGCGTTTGGCTTACCGCGCCACTCAATGATTTGCTCTAACGATCGAATAACTCGTGCGCTAGGCAAAGATAAATCAACATCTATAGCCAAGCATTCGCGATTAAAATCATCAATGACATTAAAGGTTCTGATGCTGCGGCCACTGGCTAAACTGTCTGACATAAAATCCATTGACCAGACATCGTTAATAGTCGTTGGAACCCTCAGCGCGTCAGGCTTATCTCGCTTGATGCGTTTTCTGGGTTTGATACGCAAGTTCAGCTCCAGCTCACAGTAAATGCGGTAAACGCGCTTATGGTTCCATTTAAAACCTTTGACATTACGCAGGTACAAAAAGCATAGGCCAAATCCCCAACGTTTTTTATTGTCGGTTAATCGAAGCAGCCAGTCGGCAATCTGCTCGTTCTCAGCGATAGTAAAAACAGCTCTCGCTAATACCTAGACAGCTGCAAGCAAGGCGAATGCTGATGGCATGTTTGATTATCGCCTCTTTCGCCATCTCCTTGCGCAGGGATGGCTTTAGAGCTTTCCCTCAAGAGCTTCCAATCGAATCTCAGCTTTAAGACGCTCTTCCGCATACATTTTTTTGAGCCGACGGTTCTCTTCTTCAAGCTCTTTCATGCGCTTCATGAGCGAAGTGTCCATGCCGCCATATTTTGAGCGCCACTTGTAGAACGAAGCTGAGCTAATACCATGCTCACGGCATAGCTCAGGGACTGGAACTCCAGCCTCATTTTGTTTGAGAATTGCCATAATCTGGCTCTCAGTGAATTTTGATTTACGCATAGAAAACTCCTTGAGTTTATATTAATGAAATTTTCTACAAATAGCCTCTGTGGTTTTGAGGGGGGATTACACAGCCACTACAGAGCGTTGCGATAAAGTAAAAGTAGTACTGACTAATACTTCTAGTTTTGAATCTTTTTTATGGTCTGGCTCCTCATTGGGAGAGATCAACATTTGGTCCCATGGGAAATATGCAACAGGTTTACTGGTGGGAAGAGCAATTGAATAGGAAATGAGTAAATTCTTATCAATGAAAATAGCTGGGAGTTTTATGATGGTACATTAGGTGAATTACGAATTGGCCTTGATAGTTTTCAGTTTTGGGAAACTTATTCTAGAGGACATTAGCAGGCGATTGTTGAAAATAATTTTGGGGTGAGTATATGCAGCTAAATAATGCTAATTTATTGATTGAGCGCTGTTTTATTGATGGACAGTGGGTGGCTGCAGATAATCAGCAGAAGATTTTTGTCACTAATCCTGCAACGGGGCAGATACTTGGAAAGGTGCCTGCTATTACAGCTGAGCAAACACAGTTAGCTATTCAATCGGCAGAAAAGGCTCAGCAGCAATGGAAGTTAACTACAGCTAAAGAACGCAGTGCAGCCCTATTAAAATGGGCAGAACTTATTTTGTCAGCCAAAGAAGATATTGCCCAAATTATGACGGCTGAGCAGGGCAAGCCGTTGTCAGAGGCTCGTGGTGAAGTTGCCTACGCTACTTCTTTTATTGTTTGGTTTGCCGAAGAAGCTAAGCGTGTTGCAGGAGATGTGCTGCAAACGCCCAATACAAGGCAACGCTTAATAACCATTAAACAGCCTGTGGGAGTATGTGCTGCCATAACCCCATGGAATTTTCCTGCAGCAATGATTACGCGCAAAGTAGCGCCAGCATTAGCAGCGGGTTGTAGCATTATTGTAAAACCTGCAGAGCAAACACCTTTTACGGCATTGGCGTTAGCTAAACTGGCAGAGCAAGCGGGTATTCCAGCCGGTGTATTGCAGGTTATTACAGGTCCTGCAGAGGCTGTTGGTAAAGTACTTTGTGAAAGTCCTATAGTACGCAAATTAAGCTTTACAGGATCAACAGAGGTAGGGCGTTTGTTAATGGCACAATGTGCCCCAACGATTAAAAAGCTTTCGTTAGAACTAGGTGGTAATGCACCTTTTATTGTATTTGATGATGCTGATATAGAGGCTGCGGTTGAAGGAATTATGGCATCTAAGTTTCGCAACAGCGGACAAACCTGCGTGTGCGCAAATCGAATTTATGTGCAAGCAGGCGTGTATGATGAACTTGCTGAACAGCTTATTTCAGCTGTAAAGAATCTGCGCGTGGGTAACGGTGTAGAACAGGGTATTACTCAAGGACCACTGATAGATCAAGCCGCCGTAGAGAAGCTGCAAACCCATATTGCAGATGCCATCGCCAAAGGTGGACGAGTACTTATAGGCGGAAAACCACATGAATTAGGGCAAACTTTCTTTGAGCCCACTGTCATTGCAGAAGCAAATCAAAGGATGTTATTTGCCAAAGAGGAAACCTTTGGACCGCTCGCGCCATTGTTTCGCTTTGATAGCCAAGAGCAAGCAATAGCAATGGCAAATGATACAGAGTTTGGTTTAGCGGCCTATATTTATACGCAAAATGCATCACGTCAATGGCGCGTAGCAGAAGCCTTAGATTATGGCATGCTAGGCATTAATACGGGACTTATTTCCAACGAGGTAGCGCCTTTTGGCGGTGTTAAGCAATCAGGCTTGGGACGCGAAGGTTCAAGTTACGGTATTGAAGAGTATCTTGAGCAAAAATATATGTGCATTGATTTAGGAAATTAGCTACACAATGGCTGAAAATAAAGCCTTAATAGAAAAGCAGGCTAAATCAAATAGCCTGCTTTAAAATATAAAAACTGTAACTATTTACGTGCCCATCAAAGATAAACTGCTGCTAAACTGACTGCAGATTTCGTCAGGTAAATACCATGCTGCTAAAACATTCCAAATCGCCCATGTCTGTACGCCGTAAAGCTGTCATTTTAATTATTCTTGCTATTAGTTTAGGTACAGCTATTTACAGTATTTATCAAGAAAACAAGAAGCAAGAATATCGCCAGCAGTTTTTTGCTTCTGCCGTGGCTAAAGTAACCGCTAAAGAGAATATTTCTGCTAAAGAGTGGTATCGCGGCAATATAGACGTTTACACCTTAGTGTTTACGGGTGTGGATGGACGCAATATCACGCGCTTTAAGGTGGAGCTTGAGGGTGAGCATGCTGTAGGTGATGAGCTTAATATTTTCTATAACCCTTCTGATATGGGCGATAAAATATTAATTCAACAAGAAGCAAAGCACTAGCTAATGATAGTCTTAGCCATTGCTTAACCAGCCATTTTGTTAGCATTGACCAAATAGAATAAGGTTTTTTATGTACATTGATTATGGTCCACTTAGTACATTGTATTACGACTTATCTAAGCCTATAGGCCATTCACTAGATGGTGATATTGAATTTTATAGAGAGCAACTGGCTGATATTTCAGGCACTATTTTAGAGCCAGCAGTGGGTACTGGGCGTATCTTAGTGCCCCTTTTGCAGGCAGGTTTTGATATTGAAGGGCTAGATAATAGTGCTTTTATGTTGGAAAAATGCCAGCAAAACTGCCAGCAATATGGGCAGCTTGCTCAGTTATATCAAGCTGATATGACATCCTTTAATCTAGTTAAGCGCTATGATGCCATTATTATTCCCACGGGTTCATTTTGTTTAATTACAGATTTTCAGCAAGCAAAAAAAGCCTTGAAAGCCTGTTATATGCATTTAAACAAGGGGGCCAAGCTAATAGTAGATTTAGATTTTCCTATGCAGTGGAAAGATCAAAAAGAAACAGTCTATAGCTTACCTATTAATGCTCAGAAAGGACTCTTATTAACAGCAAGGCAGCAGGCTATTAGCTGGCATACGCAAACCACAGAGCAGCTGCTTAAATATGAGTTATATGAAAAAGGCGTATTAACACAAACTGAACTTCAACGCTTTGTTTTACGTTGGTATGGATTAGAGGAATTTAGATTATTACTTAATAGCATTGGCTTTACTAAAGTGCGCTGTTGTGCTGATTATGATTGGTCAAAACCAGCGCAACAAGCAATGAATACTGTCACTTTTGAAGCGATAAAAGCCTAATTATTTCAGGCTTGCTCCTTCAACAATGGCTGTATGCCCTGCGCCTACATCCATCAAAATGTAGAAAGGTTCGCTGGGCTTTTTAAAACGGATTTCTGACTTATCGTCCAGCTTAGAATGAATCAAAATTGTTTCTTGATCATTGATTACATCCAGTGTGACCTGTCTGGCTGAACTACCATCACTAAAACCGCCTTTGCAGTGAATCATGTCCTGCTCTTGTAACTTGCAGTTTAAGTACGGAGCATGAGCCAACGCAGAACCAGTAAAGCTTGCAAGCATACAAAGCAAACCTAAAGTTAATTTACGCATGTTTATTTTCCTTGTTGTTTTAACCATTGAATAGTGGCAGGAGAAGCTTCGCTAAGAGGTAACGTCGCTTGATGCACTGATCCATCCCAGCCCTCCACGGTGAGAAACAAAAGTGCATCAAGCGACGTATCTGGGTTAACCACAATTTCTGTAAATAAACGATAAGGTGAGCCAGAAAATAATCCGCCTGCAGTACGTAAACTTCGAGGCTTACCTAGGTTTAAGTACATAGCCTTAATTTGCTGGCTATCAGCTAAACTTATGGCCGCAGTAAACTCTTTTTCATAGCCAATATAGGCTTCTGCTTCTGGCGCTTCGTCATGCATTTCGGCTAGTTTAACCGTCCAAGGCCCTACCGAAATATCACCTATAATATGTTCTCCTAGCCCTAGTGCACCGCGGTTAAAGGCTTGGTCATGGAAGTATTGCGACATAAAGTAGATAGGAATACAGACTAATAGTATGTTCAGATGAAAACGCCAGCGTTTCCATAAACTAGGTTTGTTCTGAGGTGATTTTTTAAGTAGTGCTTGGGTGGCATGCCAGGTTCGTTTAGTCCAAATGAGCAAGCCACTGAGAACCATAAAGGTTAAGAGCAAGCCAAAGAAGAACCAGAGTAATTTGATCCATAATCCACCAAAATCCCCCGTATGTAATGGACGCATTGATTCAGCAAAGAACTCGAAGGCGTTACGGTCACTGAGTAGGCGGGTACTCATAATTTCCCCTGTGTAGGGATTTACTTCTGCCGATTGACTCATTAACGGGTAAGTGCCCATGCCCCATACGGTGATAGGGCTGTAAGCATCGCTGTTTAAGCCAATGTAGAGTGGTGTTAATGTGGGAATATGTTGCTTTACGTTTTCCAGAATATGCTCAATGCTAGCTTTTTCAGGTAAGCCTGTTGATTGTGGAACTGCATCACGTGCAATAAGTACAATATCTTGCTGGCTACGATAGGTAATTTGGTTATCTGCCATAATAGCTTGCGCCATAAACCAAATACCTGTTACAGCCATAATAAAAATAAAAGCGATCGACCATAAGCCCGCTAACCGGTGGAAGTCACCCCAGAAAATTCGTGCGCCTTTACTAATGCGCAGACGAGGCTTTAAAAAGCCTTTCCAAAACTTTTTATAAACAACTAAGCCTGTAATTAAAGAGGCCAGCATAGGCAATGCCATTAAACAAACTAAATACCACCCCCAACTATAGCCATTCGTAAAAGGCACCAGCCACCAGCCATGGAGTGCACGGGTAAACTGCTTAAAGTTGAAGTCAGGACTTTGCCCTTGGATTTTTCCTGTATAAGGATTGACGTAATAACTTAGCTTTTGCCCGTCAGGTAAGTTTCCTTGGACAACAAGTGCAAAGTGGCTTTCGCTGGGGCGATCAAAGTAATTAATAAAAAATTCAGGTTTTTGTTGGTTAACTTCTTTAATTATAGCGTCGTAAGACAGGCGTGGCGTATCGTCATCAGGTGCACTGGCACGTACAGATGGATCCACTAGCCAAACAATTTCTTGGCTTACAGTAGCCAAGGTACCTGTTAAGCAAATGATGAGCATGAAAAACCAAATAGGCAAAGCAAGGTAACTGTGCACTAAAAACCAAATTTTAGCGCGATTAGGTTGTTTGGACATAAGGAAGGACTGCTACAAAAATAAATGAATAGGGCTTTATGTTAAAGACGGATAAGCTTGTCAAAACCCGTAATTCTTTTTAAGCAGCACTAAAACGTATCCAAAAAGGTGTAACTTGCTCATAGCGTACAGGTAAGGAGTTAGCTAGTGCTAAATAGGCTTGCTCAATATGGGCAAGCTGAAATACACCTGATACTTCTAGTTGGGAGATAGAGTCATCGTAGGTAATCCAGCCACGTTGATATCTATTTAACTCTGCTAACAATTGTGCCAGCGGCATTTGACGTACCACTAATTGCTTGCGTGTCCAAGCTATAGGTGTTTGGCGATGATTATTTGTTGTAATGACTTGATGCGCAGTAATTTCATAGGTATTCGGCGAGGCAAGTTCAATAACGCTTTGGTCATTGCGTTTAGCCAGTGCTGTACCTTGCTGCAGATATACTTGAGTGGTATCACCTTGTAAACGTACAGCGATTTGAGCGTCACGTGCTTTAAGTCGTAGATGGCTAGTTAAAATATGCATGGCTAGACGGTGATGCTGTGCAATTTCAACAAAGAGTTCGCCTTTAAGAAGAGAAATACGGCGGTTGTTA
The DNA here is from genome assembly GCF_047470865.1 of Pseudomonas sp. F1_0610. NCBI lineage: Bacteria > Pseudomonadati > Pseudomonadota > Gammaproteobacteria > Pseudomonadales > Pseudomonadaceae > Pseudomonas > Pseudomonas sp. F1_0610. The sequence goes on along the minus strand of NZ_JAZDRH010000012.1, from coordinate 26,398 downwards.
TCATCAACTGTGATATCTAAGGCGGTATTGGTATTGAGTATCAGCTTTGAACCATCGCTTAATTTGAAGTCTTGAATTTCGCCTACCGTTGTTTTTAGATCAGCAGTAAAACTTAGCCAGCTTTGCTCTTTCCATGCCCAATAACCAACAGGTAGTGCAAGGCCACATAGGGCTAATAATTTTAAAGCTTGGCGACGGCTATAACGGGGCGCTTGAGTGGTAAGCGTTTGTAATGCTAAAGCACCATTAAGCCGCTTAACCTGAGCTAATTGTTGCTCAGTTTGTTGCAAGGCTTGCCATGCCTGTTCATGCAAAGGGTCGACTTGGCGCCAATCAGTTATTGCCTTGCTAACAGAGGCCGTATTTTCACCACTATGTAATTTAACTAGCCAATCAATAGCTTGATCTAAAATAGCATCAGGTATTGAGTTGCTCATGACTCAGTCGCTTTCCAGCTCATTTGTAATTTAAAGCAATGCTTAATAGCGCTGGCCATATATTTTTCCACTGAACTTAGGCTGATATTTAGCTGTTGCGCAATTTCTTTATAGGTTAAACCTTCAAGACGTGACAATAAAAACGCTAGGCGAGCTTTAGGGGCTAAACCATCGAGCAGAATATCAAGCTGGGCTAGCGCTTCTAATAAGAGTAATTTTATTTCTGGCGAAGGTGCATGATTTTCAGGTAACTGAGAGATAACTTTTAAATAATTTTGCTCAACTTTCTCGCGCCGTATTTTATCCACTAAAAGGCCGTGCGCTACGGTAGATAGCCAAGCTTTGGGTTGCTGTAGCTCAGCAATAAGTTGCTGACGTCCAAGCAGTTGCATAAAGGTATCTTGGGCTAAATCTTCAACCTGCTCAGCGTGCGCTAGACGTCGGCGCAACCAATTGATTAGCCAGGCATGGTGAGAAAGATAGAGGTTATGAAATTGCTGGCAGTGATTTGTCACTAGAGTGGAGCTAGACACAAAACATGTACTCAAACTGATAATTGTTATCATTATGATTTGTCTGTAGCAAAAAACAACCATCTAGGTCAGATTTTGATTGTATTGATCAATGGCTTGTTTACGGTAGCAGCCAGGCGTTAGGTTGCTCCAGCGTTTAAATGCGCGTTGAAACGCCTCGGGGGAGGAAAATCCCAATAACCAAGCAATTTCACTAAAGCTTAATTCAGTATCACTAATATAAGTACTGGCTAATGAATAGCGAACTTGGTTGATAAGTTGGCGAAATTGAACGCCTTCAGCTTCTAATTTGCGGCGCAAGGTCCAGGCAGGGAGTTTTACTAAGGAGGCTATTTGTTCAAGAGTAGGCTCACCATTTTTAAGCGCTGTCGCTAATAAATGAGTGATGCGTTCACGCCAGGTAAAGGTCTGTTTCAGCTGTTCTAATTGGCTAAAACAAAGACTTTTTATCGCTTCAAAGGTACTACTGCAAAACCTAGGATTACTAAGAGCAAGTTGTTCATTGCTAAGAAAAATACGATTTTCTTTAGCATTAAAATGAGGCTGGCAATGCAGAAAGTTAGCATAGGCGGCATAGTAACTAGGGGGAGCATATTCAATTTCTACACGCTCAGGTTTAATCGACTCTTGGCATAATTCACTTAGTTGGGTGCACCAACCCTTTAACACAGACTCAACAACAAAACGATTAAAATCGTTATAAGGGCTAATCGAATAAAAACTTAGCCAGGCACCTTGGTTGGCTTCTAGCTTAAAACAACTTTGCCCTCGATAGTTTTGCGCATAGAGCGGTTCTAATTCCTGAAATAACCATGCGGCAGTTCTAACGTTAGGAGCTTGTGCAATGCAGAGACCGGCTAAGCCTAAAAAGTTTGTACTGGTAAAACGTCCCATTAATAAGCCGAAGTCTTGGCGTTGGCTCAGTACAGTGGCGGCGTGTCCTAAGCGCATATAGCGGGCAATGGATAAACGACCATGAGCTGAGCTTAGTTTCTTTTCGGTTAAACCAAAACGGGTAAATAGCTCGCGGTCATCTATAGTTAAATGAGCTAAAGCAAGACGAATGCTTTGCGTAAAACCTACGCTCACTTCACCAAGTCGAATTTTTTTAGCAGACATACAAAAGCCTTCTAAGTTTTTCTTTAGTGTATGTTTAAGTTATTAAGTTGTCATTTATAGTCATTGTTATACCTTTGGGTAGTGATTATGTTGGCTCTAACAATAAATAAGGCGAACGCCTATCGTGTTTACTAGAGGAGAGGGTATGAGCAATCCATACTACCCACATTTATTAGCGCCATTAGATTTAGGCTTTACCACATTAAAAAACCGTACCCTTATGGGTTCAATGCACACTGGGTTAGAAGAGCAAAAAAATGGCTTTGAGCGAATGGCTGTGTATTTTGCAGAGCGTGCTAGAGGTGGCGTTGCTCTAATGGTTACAGGTGGCATTGCTCCTAATGAAGAAGGAGCTGTTTATAAAGGCGCGGCCAAACTAACCACAAGTGAAGAAGCAGCTAAACATAAAATAGTGACTGAAGCTGTACATGCAGAAGATGGGAAAATTTGCTTACAGATTTTGCATGCAGGGCGTTATGCCTATAGTCCAAATTCAGTTGCACCTAGTGCTATTCAAGCGCCAATTAATCCATTTAAACCTAAAGCGCTAGATGCAGAAGGTATTGAAAAGCAGATCAATGACTTTATTAACTGCGCCAAGCTAGCCCAAGAGGCTGGTTATGATGGTGTGGAAATAATGGGCTCAGAAGGCTACTTTATTAACCAGTTTTTAGTAGCCCAGACTAATCATCGTGATGACGAGTGGGGCGGTAGCTATGAAAATCGTATGCGCTTACCCGTTGAAATAGTCAAGCGAGTACGCCAAGCTGTTGGCGAGCGTTTTATTATTATTTATCGCCTCTCTATGCTGGATTTAGTTGAACAAGGCAGCAATTGGGAAGAGATTGTAGTATTGGCTAAAGCTATTGAACAGGCTGGCGCTACTATTATCAATACAGGTATTGGTTGGCATGAAGCACGTATTCCGACTATTGCAACCAGTGTGCCTAGAGCAGCCTTTGCGCGCGTTACTGGTAAGTTGCGTGCGAGTGTAAAAATTCCATTAATTACCACTAATCGTATTAACACGCCTGATATTGCAGAAAAAATCTTAGCCGAAGGCAATGCCGATATGGTGTCTATGGCGCGGCCATTTTTGGCTGACCCTGAGTTTGTTAATAAAGCGGCTGCTGGTAAGGCAGAGCGTATTAATACCTGTATTGGTTGTAACCAAGCTTGTTTGGATCATACCTTTGCTGGAAAGCTAACCAGTTGCTTGGTGAATCCTCGGGCATGCCATGAAACTGAGTTAAATTATATTGCGACAGAAAAGCCTAAAAAAATTGCTGTTGTTGGTGCAGGTCCCGCGGGATTGGCAGCTGCTACTGTGGCAGCGCAGCGTGGGCATAAGGTGAGTTTATTTGATGCGGCCAATGAAATTGGCGGGCAATTTAATGTAGCAAAACTTATTCCAGGTAAAGACGAGTTTTACGAAACATTACGCTACTTCAAATATCGCCTTGAAGATACAGGGGTAGATTTGCAATTAAATAAAGCAGTGACCGCTAAAATGCTGATTGATGAAGGCTTTGATGAAATCATTTTAGCGACAGGTATTGCTCCACGTTTACCTGAAATTGAAGGTATTGAGCATCCTAAAGTTATGAATTATCTTGAGGCGATTAAAGGCTTAAAACCTATAGGTAATAAGGTGGCTGTGATTGGAGCAGGTGGTATTGGTTTTGATGTATCTGAATTTATTACACATCAAGGTGAATCTACCAGTACTAATATTGAAGCCTTTTGGAAAGCCTGGGGGATTGATCTAGATTTACAGGTCCGAGGCGGTGTGCAAGGGATTAAACCACAGATCGAGCCAGCAGCCCGTGAAGTGTATTTATTGCAGCGTAAAAAGACCAAGGTAGGTGACGGCCTAGGTAAAACTACAGGTTGGATTCATCGTGCTGAGCTTAAAAATAAAAATGTACAGATGATTAATAACTGCCAGTACTTAAAAATCGATGATCAAGGATTACATATCAGTATTGCTGAAGGTGAGCCAAAAGTATTACCCGTTGATAACGTGATTATTTGTGCTGGGCAACTTCCTAAACGTGATCTGTATGATGACTTGATCGCAGCTGGACAAAGCGTAAACTTAATTGGTGGAGCAGATGTCGCAGCTGAGTTAGATGCAAAGCGTGCCATTAATCAAGGTTCGCGTGTTGCTGCGCAAATTTAGTGTTCATGAACTAAAAAAGCTGCCAATTTGGCAGCTTTTTTATGTGTTACAAAATATTAACGCTTGTCAGTAGGTACGTAGTCACGCTTAGTGTGACCTGTATAAAGCTGACGAGGACGACCGATTTTGTAAGGTCCAGAGAGCATTTCTGTCCAGTGAGAAATCCAGCCAGCAGTGCGCGACATGGCGAAGATTACTGTGAACATGCTAGTTGGGATACCAATAGCTTTTAAGATAATACCTGAGTAGAAGTCTACGTTCGGGTATAGACCACGCGCTTTGAAGTATTCGTCATTGAGTGCGATTTCTTCAAGTTTCATAGCTAACTCTAGCTGTGGATCATTAATTCCAAGCTCTGCAAGTACTTCGTCACAGGTTTGCTTCATGACTTTGGCGCGAGGGTCAAAGTTTTTATAAACACGGTGACCAAAGCCCATTAGCTTAAATGGATCATTTTTGTCTTTCGCTTTGGCAATATAGGTTTCAATATTAGAAACATCACCAATTTCGTCTAGCATGCGTAATACTGCTTCGTTTGCACCACCATGAGCAGGTCCCCAAAGTGCGGCAATACCCGAGGCAATACAAGCAAATGGGTTAGCGCCTGATGAGCCAGCTAAACGTACAGTCGAAGTAGAAGCATTTTGCTCATGATCCGCGTGAAGGATGAAAATACGATCCATAGCACGTGCTAAAACAGGGCTAATTGGCTTAATTTCAGCAGGCGTATTGAACATCATGTGCAGGAAGTTTTCTGCATAACTTAGGTCGTTACGCGGATACATGATTGGTTGGCCGATTGAGTATTTGTAAACCATAGCTGCAATGGTTGGCAGCTTAGCAATTAAACGATGTGCAGAGATCTCACGATGACGAGGGTTAGCAATGTCTAATGAGTCGTGGTAGAAGGCAGATAGTGCGCCAACAATGCCGCACATTACCGCCATTGGGTGCGCATCACGACGGAAACCATTTAAAAATGATTTTAGTTGCTCATGCACAATAGTGTGACGCGTAATAGTGTCTTCAAACTTAGCTTTTTCTTCTGCGCTAGGTAGTTCGCCGTAGATCAGTAAGTAGCACGTTTCTAGGTAATCAGACTCTGCTGCTAATTGCTCAATTGGGTAACCACGGTGTAATAAAATACCTTTGTCACCATCAATAAAGGTAATAGCAGACTCGCAAGAAGCTGTTGACAAGAAGCCTGGGTCGTAGGTGAAGTGGCCGCTGTTAATTAGACTACGAACGTCAATTACATCAGGGCCCATGGTGCCGCTAAGAATTGGTAGTTCAACAGGCGCCTGCCCATCAATCAGCAATTGCGCTTTTTTGTCAGCCATGTTGGCCTCCTAGTTATGCTTTAAAATCATCACGACTCATGCAAGTGAGCCGGCAACATAATAAATCGACAAAAATGAATGTCAATTTGCACTAATAGACTATAGAGAGTAGCAGATTAGAGCTGCGAAAAGATTCAATTGATAATAATGCGCTAAAAATAAATATCCTCACTATTGGCTTTTAGGCGTAGAGCTGTCCGTTGTCAATTACTATTAAATTGTCCTATACTTCCAAACCGACCATTAAAGGCTTTGACCAAATGTTGATGGTTGAAACCCCTGGTGTTTCGATGCAAAGCATCTTCCTAACAACTTTCCGCCCTGTGGTTTGGGGCTCTCTAAGTGTGAATACGCCGTGAATAGCCAACGACCTGTAAACCTAGATCTTCGGACTATAAAACTCCCAATCACTGCATATGTCTCCATTTTGCATCGCGCTGCTGGCGTGTTGTTATTTGTAGGCTTAGCAATTCTGCTTTATGGCTTGGATAAGTCTTTGTCTTCAGAACAAGGTTTTGCTGAAGTAAAAGAATGTTTAAAAAGTCCATTGGCAAAATTTGTAGTGTGGGTATTACTTTCTGGTCTTCTGTACCACATGACTATGGGGATCCGTCACCTAATTCAAGACATGGGCTTTTGTGAAACGCTGCAAGGCGGTCGCCTAAGTGCCAAAATTGCGTTAGTGATTGCGATTGTCCTAATTGTTCTTGCAGGAGTCTGGGTATGGTAACCAATGTAACTAACTTTTCGCGTTCAGGACTGTACGACTGGATGGCGCAACGTGTATCTGCGGTGGTATTAGCGGTTTACACACTTTTTCTTTTGGGCTATGTAATTGCTAACCCAGATTTGAGCTACACCGAATGGAGCGCTCTTTTCCATAAGCCTTGGATGCGTATTTTTAGCTTGATGGCATTAGTGTCAACAGCAGTGCACGCATGGGTAGGTATGTGGGCGGTAACCACTGACTACTTAACACCAATGACTTTTGGCAAGTGGGCAACAGGCGTGCGCTTTTTAGTGCAAGTTCTGTGCGGCATGTTGATGTTTGTGCTCTTCGTGTGGGGCATCCAAATCCTGTGGGGAATGTAAGACATGGCTAGTATCCGTACACTAACATTTGACGCCATCATCGTAGGTGGCGGCGGCGCGGGTATGCGCGCTTCTTTGCAGTTGGCACAAGGTGGCCATAAAACTGCAGTAATTTCTAAAGTATTCCCTACGCGCTCCCACACAGTGTCTGCGCAAGGTGGTATTACTTGCGCCATCGCATCGGCTGACCCGAATGATGATTGGCGTTGGCATATGTATGATACCGTTAAAGGCTCTGATTATATTGGTGACCAAGACGCTATCGAATACATGTGCTCAGTAGGTCCAGAGGCTGTATTTGAGCTGGAACATATGGGCTTACCTTTCTCACGTACTGAGCAAGGCCGTATTTACCAGCGTCCTTTCGGTGGCCAGTCGAAAAACTTTGGTCAAGGTGGGCAAGCGGCTCGTACCTGTGCTGCAGCTGACCGTACGGGGCATGCCTTGCTACATACCTTGTATCAAAATAACTTAAAACATGGCACGCAATTCTTAAACGAATGGTACGCCGTTGATTTAGTTAAAAACCAAGACAACGCAGTCGTAGGTGTCATCGCTATTTGCATGGAAACAGGTGAAACTGTTTACATTCGTGCAAAAGCCGTTGTATTAGCAACGGGCGGTGCAGGTCGTATTTATGCCTCAACTACAAACGCTCTGATCAATACAGGTGATGGCGTTGGTATGGCGTTACGTGCTGGCTTTGCTGTGCAAGATATGGAAATGTGGCAGTTCCACCCAACGGGTATTGCGGGTGCTGGTGTTCTTGTAACAGAAGGTTGCCGTGGTGAGGGTGGTTATCTCATTAACAAGCATGGTGAGCGTTTCATGGAGCGCTATGCGCCAAACGCCAAAGACCTTGCAAGCCGTGACGTGGTAGCACGTTCAATGGTTAAAGAGATCTTAGCAGGCAACGGTTGCGGCCCTAATGGCGACCATGTAATGCTTAAACTTGACCATTTAGGTGAAGAAACATTACATAGCAAGTTGCCAGGTATTTGTGAGCTATCTAAAACCTTCGCTCACGTTGACCCAGTTGTTGCGCCGGTACCAGTAGTACCAACTTGTCACTATATGATGGGTGGTATTGCAACCAACGTGCACGGTCAGGCAATCATGCAAGATGCGCAAGGCAACGACAAAATTATCGAAGGCTTGTTTGCTGTAGGTGAAGTGTCATGTGTATCTGTTCATGGTGCTAACCGCTTAGGTGGTAACTCACTGCTTGACTTGGTCGTATTTGGTCGCGCAACGGGCTTATTCCTAGAGCAATCATTAAAAGATGGCGTTGAAGTACGTAGCGCAGGTAGCTCAGATGTTGAGCAATCACTTTCTCGTTTGGCTGCGTTAAATGAGCGCACAACAGGCGAAGAAGTAGCGCCATTAAAACGTGACTTGCAAACTTGCATGCAGAACTACTTTGGTGTGTTCCGCACGGGTGAGTTTATGCACAAAGGTGTTAAAGAGCTTGAAAGCCTACGTGAGCGTATTGCTACCGTTAAAATTAACGATAAGAGCGGTGCGTTTAACACGGCACGTATCGAAGCGCTTGAACTGCAAAACATGTTAGAAGTGGCTGAAGCAACAGCTATCTCTGCTGAAATTCGTACTGAATCTCGCGGCGCGCATGCGCGTGAAGATTACGAAGATCGTGATGATGAGAACTGGTTATGCCACACTATGTACTTCCCAGAAGACAAACGTGTTGCTAAACGTGCTGTAAACTTCGAGCCAAAAACTGTTCCTGCATTTGAGCCAAAAGCTCGTACTTACTAAGGGCTATCGATATGTCGCTACCTAAAACGTTAGACGTTAGCGTTTATCGCTACAATCCAGAGCAAGATGCTGCTCCAGCCATGCAAACATTCCAAGTGGAAATTGATGGCAAAGATATGATGGTGCTAGATGTTCTAGCGCTGATCAAAGAGCAAGACGAAAGTTTTGCTTACCGTCGTTCATGCCGTGAAGGTGTGTGTGGTTCTGACGGTATGAACTTATCTGGTAAAAATGGTTTGGCCTGTATCACTCCATTGTCTGCTGTAGTAAAAGGCAATAAATTAGTGATTCGTCCACTACCAGGCTTACCTATTATTCGTGACCTAGTTGTTGATATGAGCATTTTCTATCAACAATATGAAAAAGTTCAGCCATTTTTACAGAACAATACGCCAGCTCCAGCAATCGAGCGTTTGCAATCGCCTGCAGACCGTGAAAAAATCGACGGCTTGTATGAGTGTATTTTATGTGCATGCTGTTCAACCAGCTGTCCATCATTCTGGTGGAACCCAGATAAATTCTTGGGTCCTGCTGCACTACTGCAAGCCTATCGCTTTTTGGCGGATACCCGTGATAATCAAACGCAAGAGCGTTTGTCACGTTTAGACGATCCATTTAGTGTTTTTCGTTGCCACAACATTATGAACTGTGTGAACGTTTGTCCTAAGGGTCTTAACCCAACCCGAGCAATTGGTCACATCCGTAGTATGTTGTTGCAAAGCGGAACCTAATGTACAGTTTAAGCCTGCGCAAAAATTGTGTAGGCTTGACCGTAAACAACGCTACAATGATTTGTAGCGTTTTTTTAAATGAAAAATATGACCAGCAGGAGTAGCCGAGTAGTTTCGGGCTATCAAAAAAACCAAGGGTCGCATAGTCGCTGTGTGTGACTAGCAAGTCGCCAAGGTTTTAGTGGTAGAACTCCTAACCAAGGGTGACCTAGCATGCAAGAAAGCGTAATGCAGCGCATGTGGAACAGCGCTTACCTATCCGGTGGCAATGCTTCCTATGTTGAAGAGTTATATGAGCTCTATCTGCACGATCCTAACGCTGTGCCGGAAGAGTGGCGCACCTATTTTGATAAGCTTCCCGCTGAGAGTGGCGCTGTATCTACAGATGTGGCTCATTCAACGATTCGTGAGCAGTTCATTCTGCTTGGGAAGAATCAACACAGAGCTCAACCTGTAGCTGCGGGCACTGTTAGCAGTGCTTATGAAAAGAAGCAGGTTGAAGTTTTACGGCTCATTCAAGCGTATCGTATGCGTGGGCATCAAGCCTCTCAGCTTGATCCATTAGGTATATGGGTTCGTCCTACGCCTTCAGACCTTACTATTAATCATTATGGTCTGACAGATGCTGATTTAGATACTGAGTTCCAAACAGGTGATCTAAATATCGGCAAAGAAAGAGCAACGCTAAAGGAAATCCTAACAGCGCTGCAAGAGACATATTGTCGCACTATAGGTGCTGAATATACGCATATTACTGATTCTGAGCAGCGTCGTTGGTTTCAACAGCGTTTAGAAACAGTGCGTGCTCGCCCAGTTTATTCAAAAGAAGTTAAAACGCATTTGCTTGAGCGTTTAACCGCTGGCGAAGGTTTAGAGAAATATTTGGGTACAAAATATCCAGGTACTAAACGCTTTGGCTTAGAAGGTGGTGAGAGCTTAATTCCATTAGTTGATGAAATTATTCAACGCTCTGGTTCTTATGGTGCCAAAGAAATTGTTATTGGTATGGCACACCGTGGACGTCTAAACGTTCTGGTTAATACCTATGGCAAAAATCCTCGTGATTTATTTGACGAATTTGATGGTAAACGCAATGAAGAGCTAGCCTCAGGTGACGTTAAATATCACCAAGGTTTTTCTTCTAACGTGATGACACCCGGTGGCGAAGTTCACCTAGCACTTAACTTTAACCCATCACACTTAGAGATTGTGTCTCCTGTGGTTGAGGGGTCGGTTCGTGCTCGTCAAGATCGTCGTAACGATCCTGTTGGTGACAAAGTGGTTCCTATTACCATTCACGGCGACTCTGCATTTGCAGGTCAAGGTGTGGTTATGGAAACATTCCAAATGTCACAAACCCGTGCCTATAAAACGGGTGGTACTATTCGTATCGTTATTAACAACCAAGTAGGCTTCACAACTAGCAATCCAGAAGATACTCGCTCAACAGAGTACTCAACTGATGTGGCTAAAATGATCCAAGCACCTGTGCTACACGTTAATGGTGATGATCCAGAAGCTGTATTATTTGTTACACAATTGGCGGTTGATTACCGCATGCAATTTAAACGTGACATCGTCATTGATTTAGTTTGCTATCGCCGTCGTGGCCATAACGAAGCTGACGAGCCAAGTGGTACTCAACCATTGATGTACCAAAAAGTAACTAAACAACCAACAACTCGTGAGCTTTTTGCTAAACAGCTCGAAGCAGAAGGTGTGTTATCTAACGAAGAAACACAAAACCTAGTTAACGAGTACCGCGATGCATTAGACAACGGTTTGCATGTTGTTAAGAGCTTAGTAAAAGAGCCTAATAAAGAGCTATTTGTTGATTGGCGTCCTTATCTAGGCCATAAGTGGACTTCTCACTTTGATACGAGCTTTGATCTAAAAACGCTACAAGAATTGACCTTGAAAATGCAAGAAACGCCAGATGGCTTTGTGGTGCAGCGTCAAGTGTCAAAAATTCTTGAAGACCGTCGTAAGATGGCGGCAGGTGGTTTGCCAATTAACTGGGGCTTTGCTGAAATGGCGGCTTATGCCACTATTTTGTTTGATGGCCACCCAGTGCGGATGACTGGTCAAGACGTGGGGCGTGGTACTTTCTCACACCGTCATGCAAACTTACATAGCCAAAAGGATGCGTCTGTCTATAATCCGTTGCAGCATCTATTTAAAGATCAGCCACGTTTTGATTTATACGATTCATTCTTATCGGAAGAAGCTGTTTTAGCCTTTGAGTATGGCTATGCCAGCACTATGCCAAATGCCTTGGTTATTTGGGAAGCACAGTTTGGTGACTTTGCTAATGGTGCGCAGGTAGTTATTGACCAGTTCATTTCAAGTGCTGAAACCAAATGGGGTCGCTTATCAGGTCTAACCATGTTGTTGCCTCACGGTTACGAAGGTCAAGGCCCAGAGCACTCATCAGCTCGTTTAGAGCGTTACTTGCAACTATGTGCAGAGCACAATATTCAAGTATGCGTTCCAACAACACCTGCTCAGGTTTACCATATGTTGCGCCGTCAAATTAAGCGCCCATTGCGTAAACCATTAATCGCCTTAACTCCTAAGTCATTACTGCGTCATAAACTAGCTGTATCTAGTTTAGAAGACCTAGCTAATGGTGCGTTCCAACCTGTAATCGGTGAAATCGATCAGTTGGATAACAGTAAAGTTAAGCGTATTGTTCTGTGTAGCGGTAAGGTTTACTACGACTTACTCGAAAAACGCCGTGCAGAAGAGCGTAACGATACAGCCATCGTCCGCATCGAGCAGCTGTATCCGTTCCCAGAGGAAGAATTGGCCGCTGAATTGGCAAAATATCCAAACACCACTGATATTGTTTGGTGCCAAGAAGAACCAATGAACCAAGGTGCTTGGTATTGCAGTCAGCATCACATGCGTCGCGTAATTAAGGGCTTTAAATCAGCACTTGAATTACAATACGCAGGACGTGAAAGCTCTGCTTCACCTGCTTGCGGTTATGCTTCGATGCACGCTGAACAACAGCAGAAATTGCTGGAAGATGCGTTTACTGTGTAATCCTAAATAAGCTCTCACTTACTAGTGAGAGCTTTTAAGTTATTGAAAAGATAGGAATTTGAGAAAGATGGCTATTGAGATTAAAGCTCCTGCTTTCCCAGAGTCAGTTGCTGACGGTACCGTCGCTACTTGGTACAAAAAACCAGGCGAAGCAGTTAAACGCGATGAGCTAATCGTTGACATCGAAACTGACAAAGTTGTAATGGAAGTCTTAGCGGAAGCAGACGGCGTATTAGTAGAAATCATTGCTAACGAAGGTGATACTGTACTAAGCAGCCAGCTATTAGGTAAATTAGACGAAAATGCTACGGCCTCTGCAGCCCCAGCCGCTGCTGAAGCAGCACCAGCAGCGGCAGAACAGCCTGCTCAAGCCAGTGGCGATGCTATTTTGTCTCCAGCAGCACGTAAAATTGCAGCGGATAATAACCTAGACCCACAAAGCATTCCAGGTACAGGTAAAGATGGCCGCGTTACTAAAGAAGACGCCGTAGCTGCTTCTAGTAAACCTGCTGCGCCAGCTAAAGCAGCAGCTCCAGCTGTGGCTTCTTTAGAGGTTGTGGGCGCTCGTACTGAAAAACGTGTGCCTATGACACGTTTACGTGCCAAAGTTGCTGAGCGTTTAGTTGAAGCTCAGTCAAACATGGCTATGTTGACTACCTTTAACGAAGTCAACATGAAACCAATTATGGATCTGCGTAAAAAATACAAAGATCTGTTTGAAAAAACACACAATGGCGTACGTTTAGGCTTTATGTCTTTCTTCGTGAAAGCCGCAGCCGAAGCGCTAAAACGTCAACCAGGTGTAAACGCCTCTATTGACGGTAAAGACATTGTTTACCATGGTTACCAAGATATTGGCGTTGCTGTTTCTAGCGATCGTGGTTTAGTAGTGCCTGTGTTACGTAATGCAGAGTTCATGAACCTTGCAGAAATCGAAGGCAGCATCGCTGACTTTGGACGTAAAGCACGTGATGGCAAACTAACCATTGAAGATATGACAGGTGGTACTTTCACTATCTCTAACGGTGGTGTGTTTGGTTCATTATTGTCTACACCAATTGTTAACCCGCCACAAACAGCTATTCTTGGTATGCACAAAATCCAAGAACGCCCAATGGCCGTTAATGGTGAAGTGGTTATTCTGCCAATGATGTATTTAGCGCTCTCTTATGACCACCGTTTAATTGATGGTAAAGAAGCGGTAACCTTCTTGGTAACTATGAAAGACTTATTAGAAGATCCAGCGCGTTTATTGCTAGATATCTAATCTTTATTGCCTCGTTGAATGCCCACAAGGCAAACGACGAGGCTTTCTACGCCACTCCTAGGAGTTCGTATGTCTCAAAAATATGATGTGATCGTTATTGGCGGCGGCCCAGGTGGCTATGTTGCTGCAATTAAGTCTGCGCAATTAGGTTTTAAAACAGCCTGTATTGAAAAATACAAAGGCAAAGACGGCAAGATGGCGCTTGGTGGTACTTGTTTAAACGTAGGCTGTATTCCATCTAAAGCACTGCTTGATAGCTCATGGAAATTTCATGAAGCCACAGAGAGTTTTGCGGTACACGGCATTTCAACAGGCGACGTTAAAATAGACGTACCAGCTATGATTGGCCGTAAAGATGGTATTGTGAAAAATCTAACTGGTGGCATCGGTTTGCTGTTTAAAGGCAACGGTGTAACTAGCATTGAAGGCCACGGCAAACTGCTAGCTAATAAGCGTGTGGAAGTGACCAAAGATGATGGTAGTGTTGAGGTTTATGAGGCGGATAACGTCATTATTGCTTCAGGTTCACAACCTATTAATATCCCGCCTGCACCTGTTGATCAAAAAGTAATCGTTGACTCAACTGGCGCTTTGGACTTCCAAGAAGCACCTAAGCGTTTAGGTGTAATTGGTGCTGGCGTTATTGGTTTAGAGCTAGGTTCTGTTTGGGCACGTTTAGGTTCTAAAGTAACTGTTATTGAAGCTTTAGATAAGTTCTTACCTGCAGTCGATGAGCAAGTAGCTAAAGAAGCACAAAAAGTACTAACCAAGCAAGGTTTGGAAATTCGCTTAGGTGCTCGTGTTACAGGCTCAACAGTAAAAGGTAATGAAGTAACTGTTGCCTTTACTGATGCTGAAGGTGAAAAACAAGAAACTTTCGATAAAGTTATTGTCGCTGTAGGCCGTCGTCCTGAGACAAAAAATCTATTAGCTGAAGATAGCGAAGTTAAACTAGATGAGCGTGGCTTTATCTATGTTAACGAGTTCTGCGCTACGAGCGTTCCAGGTGTTTACGCTATTGGTGACGTGGTGCGCGGTCCAATGTTGGCACATAAAGCGTCTGAAGAAGGCGTTATGGTTGCAGAGCGCATTGCAGGTCATAAAGCACAAATGAATTACGATCTGATTCCAGGTGTAATTTATACTCATCCTGAAATTGCAGGTGTTGGTAAAACTGAACAGCAATTAAAAGGTGAAGGTGTTGCTATTAACGTTGGTGTGTTCCCATTTGCAGCCAGTGGTCGTGCTATGGCCGCTAACGATACGACAGGCTTTGTGAAAATCATTGCTGACGCTGCAACTGACCGCGTTCTAGGTGCTCATGTGATTGGTCCTAGCGCTGCTGAGCTTGTTCAGCAATGTGCAATTGCAATGGAATTTGGTACCAGTGCTGAAGATTTAGGTTTGATGGTGTTCTCACATCCAACCTTGTCTGAAGCGGTGCATGAAGCTGCTTTAGCAGTGAATGGCGAAGCTATTCATATTCCAAACCGTAAAAAGCGTTAATTCTTTTTATGATAAAAACCCCAGTAAAAACTGGGGTTTTTATTGGGTAATAGAAAAATTAGCACTGCAAGCGATGCTTTATATAGACCTAAATAGGCTTATTTTCTATAGGCTGTAGGTCATATATTTCATGAATTGCATCACGTTTTAATACAATTATTGGTTTCTTATCTTAATTTCATTGTTCAGTTTAATCCTTTGTGTAAACTGTTTAGTTGGCTATAGAAATATAGAAAACAAAGGTTAGGTTTTTGTTGTTTTAAAAAATAATTTACTCATTTAGGTCATTTTTAAAACATATCAAGGATGAAGTTAGAATATGGACGCTCATATTGCTGTTAAGTCTTTTACCACATTATTGATAACAGTATTCTTTGCTACATTTGGTCTTTCAAGTTTTGCCCAGCAGTCAGCGCAAACAGAAATACTAAGGGCACAGAAGCAATACGCTGCGCAGCGAAAGAATTGTGAAGAAAAGGATTACAATGCCTGCTTTGCTGCAGCTGATTCGCTTATGTTGTTAGAGCGAGGAGATGAAGCATTGAGAATCTATCATAAAATCTGTGTGGATCAGCTTTATGAGCGCGCTTGCAACATGGCCGTCTATATGTTATCAGAAGGGATCTCTACGCCACGCAATATTCCAAAAGCTATAGAGCTGGGTGAATACATGTGCACCAACCAAATTTACCAAGGCTGTTTTGTCGCAGGCGATCTGTATGCTGAAGATAAGAGCAATCCACAGTATTATTTTAACGCTAAAGAGTTGCTGACTATAGCTTGCAAAAAAGGGCAGCTAATCCAGGCTTGTTATAACTTGAATAAAATTGATCTTTCTAATGTTTCTCAACGCAAGTAGTGATTTAGCTGCAAAGATTAAAGGCTATAGGCATTCAGTTGGCTGCTCGCCTATTTAGTTAAAGGCTATTTATTTAGCTGGCAATAAACTTCTGCTGAGCATTTGCAGTGCTGAATTATCATACACGCGGTTTTACAGTATTAAGCTCGTTAAGTTAATAATTATTAAAGAGTTTGGCCGCTGCTGTATGTAGCTTTAGAGTGTATAAAAATACTGACCAGTAGCTAATTTTAGCGGGTAGGGATACAGCTGCTTTTCGCCTGAATACTAAGAAGGTGTACTTAGTGTTTTACAGATTTTAGCCAAAGTATTGACGGCTACTTCTAATTCTCTGGGCGTATAAGCCGCAAAGCCTAATAGAAAACCACTGCACTTGTGTTCAGTAATATAAAGGCTAGATATAGGCGTTAGTTTGAGCTTGCTTATACGAGCCAGTGCCAGAATCAGCTGCTCATTGGTGGCCTGTTTTAATTGGCAAAAAATCTGCATTCCACCTTGTGGCTTGGCGGCTATGAAATAGTCAGCCAAATGATTTCTAATAAGTTGTTGCAAGCACTCTAGTCGTTTGGCATAAACTTGGCGCATTTGTCGAATGTAGGCTCCAAAATGGCCGTTTTCAATAAAGCGAGCTAAAGTCAGTTGGGATAGCGTAGCCGTATGCCCATCTTGAAGGGTTCTCGCACTGGTCATAGGGGTTACTAAAGCGGGCGGCAAAATCATATAACCAATGCGTAGACCAGGAAACAAAGACTTGGTAAAAGTACCAATGTAAATAGTACGCTGATAGGGATCTAAGCCTTGGACGCAAGCTGTAGGTTTACCTATGTAGTGAAATTCACTGTCATAGTCATCTTCGATGATCCATGCTTTATGTTGTTGAGCCCATTCAATAAGCGCTAAACGACGCTCTAAGGATAGCGTTGTACCTGTAGGGTATTGATGCGATGGTGTTAAAAAAATGCCTTTTACATTGTGTCTTGGTTCTTGGAATAAGCTTTCCAATTGCACTCCTTGCTCATCTACATTGATAGGTTTTAATTGCAAGCCAGCGGCTAGAAAAGCTTTTTGTGCGCCAACATACATGGGGTTTTCACAGGCAATAATGTCTTTTTCGTCAAATAAAAGCTGGGCACATAGGCTAATAGCTTGTTGTGAGCTGGTTAGAATTAATACTTGTTCTGGCGTTGCATGGGCCCCACGTTCTAAGTTGACATAGTTAGCTATAGCTTGGCGTAATACAAAAACACCTTGTGCATCACTGTGTTGTAAACAAGATGTGCCCAATTCTTTAATGACTTGTCGCTCTAAACGTTCCCATAACGATAGCGGGAATAATCGAACCTCTGGTACACCAGGAGCAAAGGGTACAGGTTGCGTTGCTTCGCGGACGCCTTCATTGGTGAGTAAGTGCTGGGCACGTCGGCTTAATTGCGGTTTTTCTAGTTGCCGGTTTGCAGCGTTAATTTTGGCTTTTTTTAGTTGCGGCATAGCTGCTACAAAGCTACCACTTCCTGCGCGCCGTTCTATGTAACCTTCGGCATGTAATAAGCTGTAGGCGTTTTCAACCGTATCCCGTGATACTTCTAATGAGCGAGCTAATGTTCGTGTGGCTGGCAAGGCCTGTGTCGGTTGCAAAGCTGAATCTAAAATTAATTGGCGAATAGCACGCTGAATACGTAGATAGAGCGGGTAGTTCGCATAATCAGGATGACTAAGCCAGGCTTTGACAGAATCTAATTGAGGTTGATTAAACAAAGTGGTCTGCTCTATTTGGTTAAAGTGGATGGTTTAATCATGCCAATTTAAGCGTATAAATCAACTCCTTATTTCTTGCTGTAAAAGTCTTGTTTGCGGGAGTTGCCGTTATGCCTACAGATTCTCGACCCTTTAATTTTTCTGCTGGACCTTCTGCCATGCCGTTAGCCGTGCTTGAGCAAATTGAAAATGATTTGCTGAGCTGGCAAGGACAAGGGCTAAGTGTGATGGAAATGAGCCATCGTAGCGATGAGTTTATGCAAATTTGCCAGCAAGCCGAACAGGATTTTCGTTGTTTATTAACTATTCCTGAGCATTTTAAGATCTTATTTATGCAAGGTGGTGGTACTGGAGCTAATGCGGCAATCCCTCTGAATTTAAGCCAGTCGGGTGTAGTTGATATGCTCATTACAGGGCATTGGTCGGCTCATTCTAAGTTGGAGGCTGAAAAATATGCCAAGGTGCATACTGTCTTTTCAGGTGCACAAGATAACTACCGCAGTATTGCGCCTATTGAGCAATGGAGGTTTAGCCAGAATGCAGCCTATGTACAGCTTTGCAGTAATGAAACCGTACATGGTGTCGCTTTTTCTACACTGCCTGATTTAGCCGCCTTGGGCTTGAATGCTCCTTTAGTGGTTGATTGTTCATCAGATATCGCCTCTCGTGCTATTGACTGGAGCCTTGTAGGTGTTGCCTTTGCAGGAGTGCAGAAAAATCTAGGGCCTGCTGGTTTAACAGTAATTGTTGTACGTGAAGACTTATTAGGTAGAGCGCTACCTATTTGCCCAAGTATTTTTAATTTTGAGCTGCTCGCTCAGCACCACTCCATGTACAACACACCACCGACATGGAGCATTTATGTTGCTGGCTTGGTGTTTCAATGGTCATTAGCGCAACGTGATGGCGACCTAACTGCTCTTGCTGCGATTGAAGCACGTAACCAGCGCAAAGCCAGTTTGCTGTACAGCGCGATAGAACAAAGTGAGCTGTATTATAGCCAAGTCGATAAAGCAGTTCGTTCAAAGATGAATGTACCGTTTTTTCTACATAACCCAGCCTTAACAACAACTTTTTTACAGCAGGCTAAACAGCAGGGGCTTATTCAATTAGCTGGGCATAAAGCGTTAGGTGGTGTACGTGCCAGTTTGTATAACGCTATGCCTGAAGCTGGCGTACAGCAATTAGTAAGTTTTATGCAGCAATTTGAACGCTCTCACGCGTAAGCAATGGATAGAGTAGGAGCTTAGGCAATGGGTGAATTAGTGGTAAGAGAAAAGGGCAATTGGAAAGATTTTCTGCATCCCGTTTTAGCAGGGCTGATTTCAGTTATAGTGAACTATGGTGGCACTTTTGTTTTGGTTTTTCAGGCCGCCAAAGTAGCAGGTTTAAGTCCAGAGTTAACAGCCTCTTGGGTGTGGGCTGTGTCTATTGGTGTGGGTATTACAGGGCTGGCGCTAAGTTGGTATTACCGCGAACCTATTATCACCGCATGGTCAACACCAGCAGCAGCTTTTCTAGTGGTGGCACTGGGGCAGGTAGCTTACAGCGAAGCTATTGGCGCTTATCTTATTTCAGCCGCTGCCTTTGTTATTTTAGGCGTATCAGGCTGCTTTGATCGCATTATCAAACTCATACCTAGTAGCATAGCTTCTGCGTTATTGGCAGGTATTTTATTGCAGTTTGGTATTAAAGCCTTTGCAGGAATTAGCTTAGATCCCAGCTTGGCATGCCTGTTGATTGTCGTCTATCTAGTATTTAAACGACTGAATGCCCGTTATGCCATTGTGGCGATTTTAAGCTTAGGCTGTGTGTATTTGATATTTGCTCAGCGGCTAGACTTATCTCAGTTGAAGTTAGGGCTAGCAGTTCCCGTGTTTACAGCACCGACATTTTCATTAAATGCAGTATTAAGTGTTGCTGTGCCGCTCTTTTTGATCACGCTAACGGGGCAGTACATGCCAGGTATTCTAGTGCTACGTAATGACGGCTTTAATACCAACGCCAGCCCCATTGTTAGTGTTACTGGGGTAGGCTCTTTTTTGATGGCGCCATTTGGCTCGCATGCGTTCAATATTGCCGCTATTACGGCCGCTATTTGTACGGGTAAAGAGGCTCACGAAAACCCTAGAAAACGTTGGATTGCTGGGGTTGCAGCGGGAATATTTTACATCCTCGTAGGCTTATTTGGAGTGACGTTAGCCGCCTTGTTTATGGCTTTACCCGCCACCTTTATAACGACGTTAGCAGGCTTGGCTCTACTGGGCACTATTGGTAGTAGTTTAACCAATGCTTTGACAGAGAGTTCATCACGAGAGGCGGCACTTATTACCTTTTTAGCATCCGCGGCCAATATTCAATTATTTAATATCAGTGGGGCATTTTGGGGGCTGCTAATTGGTTTGCTCGCTCACATGCTACTCAATGGTCGTTTTTCATACAGGCTAACTAAGCAGCCGTCTTAATGGAGGAAATCGCTATGCTTTATTCATCAACTGCTACAGCCCATGCATTACATGGGCAATATCCAAAAGCGGAAAGTGTAGAGGATTTTCGCCGTAACTTGGCGCAGGTACGCCAGCGTATGGCGCTGGCCTGCGAGCGTTCAGGGCGTGATTTAAGTGAAGTGCGTTTATTACCTGTTAGTAAAACCTTTGCCGAGGCCGATTTACGTTTAGCCTATGCAGCAGGCTGTGATTTTTTGGGCGAAAACAAAGTTCAAGAAGCCTTACGTAAAGCAGAAAACCTAGCGGATTTAGCTGATCTTAAATGGTCGGTGATAGGGCATTTACAAAGTAATAAAGCCAAATATGTAGCGCGTTTTGCCAGTGAATTTCAAGCATTGGACAAACTCAATGTAGCACAGCAATTAGAAAAATATCTAAGCAACTACCAGCGCCGGCTAGATGTTTTTATTCAGGTAAATACCTCAGATGAACCCAATAAATATGGTTTAGCGCCCGCTCAAGTATTGGCATTTATTGAGCAAATCAGTGGTTTTGAGCATTTGCATATTAAAGGTTTAATGACCTTGGCTGTTTTTAGCAAAGATGCTCAACGGGTTCGCGAGTGTTTTATTCGTTTGCGTGAGTTACAGCATCAATTACGTCCGTTAGTGCCAAGCGGTATTAGCATAGATGAGCTTTCTATGGGGATGTCAGGGGATTTTGAAATTGCGATTGAGGAAGGCGCAACCGTTGTGCGTGTCGGGCAAGCAATATTTGGTGCGCGGCAGCTGCCCGATTCACATTATTGGCCTGAGCCCAATGCTTAAGTAACTGGAGAATGGTTGTGACGCAAGAACCAAGCTATTTAATACCCACTTATGCACGGCAAGATATTCACTTTGTGAAAGGCTTAGGTGCAAGCCTATGGGACCAAACTGGACAAGAGTATCTAGATGCTGTTGCGGGTGTTGCGGTAACAAATTTAGGGCATGCCCATCCTGAAATCGCGCAAGTGATCAGTGAGCAAGCGCATTTGTTAGTACACACTTCTAATCTATATGACATTCCATGGCAGGAGAAGCTAGCTGCAAAGCTGTGTCAACTAGCCAATATGGCACAAGTGTTTTTTACTAATTCAGGGGCCGAAGCAAACGAAGCTGCGCTGAAGTTAGCACGTCTACAGGGACATAAAAGAGCGATTAAACAACCACAAATAGTGGTTATGCGTAATAGTTTCCATGGCCGCACCTTAGCTACTTTAGCAGCAACAGATAATCCTAGCATTCAGCAAGGGTTTGCGCCTTTGGTTGAAGGCTTTATTCGGCTGCCTTATAACGATTTTGCAGCTATTGAAGCACTCAAAACTAATCCAAACATTGTAGCCGTGTTGCTAGAGCCCGTGCAGGGCGAAGGTGGTGTGCATTTAGTAGATACTACCTATTTACAGCAGCTTAGACAGCTTTGCGATCAGCAACATTGGTTGTTGATGTTAGATGAGGTACAAACAGGCATAGGGCGTACAGGAAAATGGTTTGCCTGTCAGCATGCTCAGGTTGTTCCTGATGTGATGACCTTAGCCAAAGGCTTAGGCAATGGGTTTCCTATTGGTGCTTGCTTAGTCCAAGGGCAAGCAACGCAGCTTTTTGCACAAGGCTCGCATGCGTCTACCTTTGGTGGCAACCCGTTAGCTTGCCGTGTGGCCTATAGCGTTTTAGAGATTATTCAGCGTGACCATGTGCTGGAAAACAGTGCAGTATTAGGGCGGTATTTACTTGAGCAGCTACAACAGAAGTTGGCGCTCAATCCGCATGTTAAAGCGATACGGGGTATAGGCATGATGCTTGGCATTGAGCTAAATACCAATGCTAAGCATCTGGTGGCACGTGCTTTAACAGAACAGCACTTACTGATTAACGTGACACGCGATAACACCATACGTTTGCTACCAGCACTGATTTTAACTAAGCACCAAGTAGAGCAAATTATCCAGCGCTTATGCGCTTTACTCAATTCTCTTTAACGCTATGGGTGAATCCTATGAATACCTTGACCCTCGAACAATTTGATCCTCAATTATTTGCCGCCGAGCAGCAAGAAATACTCAGGCAAGAACAGCATTTAGAATTAATTGCCTCAGAAAACTACGCTAGCCCGTTAGTGATGGCGATTCAAAATTCAGTATTTACCAATAAATACGCAGAAGGTTATCCAGAAAAGCGTTATTACAGTGGTTGCGAAAATGTAGACATTGTTGAAAGCCTAGCTATTGACCGTGCTAAGCAGCTATTTAACTGTGACTATGCCAATGTGCAGCCGCATTCAGGCGCTCAAGCCAACGCTGCTATTTTTCTTGCTTTGCTTAACCCAGGCGATACCGTAATGGGAATGAATTTAGCGCAAGGTGGACATTTAACGCATGGTAATCCAATCAACTTTTCAGGTAGGCATTACAACATAGTGCCTTATGGAGTAAATCCAGAAACGGGTTTAATTGACTATGATGAAATGGAACGCATTGCATTACAGCATCAGCCTAAGTTAATTATTGGCGGATTTTCAGCGTACTCAAGGCAGGTTGACTGGGCTAGGATGCGTCAAATCGCTGATCATATTGGTGCGTTTTTCTGGGTAGACATGGCGCATGTAGCTGGGCTTATAGCCGCTGGTGTTTACCCAAATCCCTTACCGCATGCCCATGTAGTTACCAGCACTACACATAAAACCTTACGTGGGCCGCGTGGCGGTTTAATTTTGTCTAAAGGGCAATCTGAGGAATTTTACAAAAAGCTTAATACGGCAGTATTTCCTGGTATTCAAGGTGGACCTTTGATGCACATTATTGCCGCCAAAGCCATTGCCTTTAAAGAAGCCTTGCAGCCTAGTTTTATTCAGTATCAACAACAAGTGATTGATAATGCACGGGCCATGGCGCAGGTGATCATGCAGCGAGGTTTTAAAATTGTTTCTGCAGGAACAGATAACCATCTGATTCTGATTGATTTATCCAGCAAGCCCTACACAGGAAAAGAAGCCGACGCCGCATTAAGTCAAGCTTTTATTACAGCTAATAAAAACTCAGTGCCTAATGATCCGCGTTCGCCATTTGTTACCTCTGGGATTCGTATTGGCACGCCAGCCCTTACTACACGAGGTTTTAAACAAGCTCAATGTGAGTTGGTCGCAGGTTGGTTGTGCGATGTGCTAGAGGCGTTAGAGCATGATCGGTTAGCTGAATGTGTTTCAGCGGTAAAGGCTAAAGCCATCAGCTTGTGTGCTGAATATCCAGTCTATTAAGCGGTTGCCAGCCATCTTAGGATGGCTGGGGTAGGAATATTATGTTTGCGCGTTTTTCATTATTAAGCCAAGTTTCCATTGCTCACTGGGTTAGCCATTTACATATTATGGCAATTCCTGCTTTGCTGCCGTTATTACCTGCTATTTTGAATGTCAGCTATACCCAACTTGGTATTGCGTTAGGTATTTTCAATACGGTATCAGCCTTGGTGCAAGCACCTTTGGGATTTTTAGTTGATAAGGTTGGGGCACGAAAAATGTTGCTTATGGCGTTAGCACTAGGCGCTTTTAGTTTCTTTTTGCTGGCGCTGGTACCGCACTTTTTCATGCTATTGCTAGTGATGGGGTTGGCAGGTTGCGCCAATGGTGTCTATCATCCAGCGGATTATGCGTTGTTAAGCCGTGGTATTAGTCCTGAAAAAATGGGTAGAGCGTTTTCTATTCATACCTTTGCTGGCTTTGTGGGTGCTGCTATGGCGCCTTTAGTTTTGGTTTGGCTGACATTGCACAGTGACGTTCGTACGGCTTTCATTTTTACAGCAAGTATGGCTGTTATTGCCTATATTATTTTGCGCTACGCACCTAACACTGATGAGCAAGACAGCTCGTTATCTTCCAATATTAAAAAAGCAACAGTAACTATTAAGCCTTCTAAATATGTAATTCTATTAGTATTTACAATAATTTTTATGATGTTAGGACTGAGCACAGGTGCGATTGAAAAATTCTCGGTATCGGCATTGCATAAAGGGTTAAAGGTTGACTTAGACTATGCCAATTACGGTTTAACGGCTTTTTTATTTTTAAGTGCTGTTGGGGTATTGGCAGGTGGTTATTTAGCCGATCGCACATCAAAGCATAGCGTAATTGCAGTGGCAGCATTTTTTTTAGCCGCCGTTTTAATGCTATTTATTATTCAAGTGAATATGCCAGCTATTCTTTTAATTCTAACCCTAGGCATGATTGGTTTCTTAACAGGCATGGTTGCGCCTTCACGAGATATGCTAGTGCGTAAAATAGCGGACAAAGGCAGTGAGGGAAAAGTATTTGGTGTAGTATCTACGGGTTTTAATCTAGGCGGCGTAGTTGGACCTTTGTATTTAGGCTATTTGCTTGATCAGCAAATGCCCATGTTAGTACTTTGGTCAACCGTTGTTTTTATGCTGCTGACGTGCATTATTGTTTTAGCGCAGGAAATAAAACAACCTAGTGAAACGCCAAATTTGCAGGGCAATTCTAATTAAATAAAGGTTTTCTTGTTAAAGTAATGCCCGCGAAACAGTTAATGACTTATGCATTTTACTTTTCATAACAAAACTTTGTAGCATTACTTTTATGCAAGGAATAAACATGAAAAAACCTATTTTAGCGCTTACTTTACTTTCTACATTAATGGCAACTGGTTGTAGCTCAACAGGTGATGTTTGGTCATAAGTCGCTGAACTAGTAGGCAGTGCCATGCCATTTGTTCAAGAAAGTGAAAAATGGGAGGCCTATAGCCAGCAAAAAATTAAGCAAGGCGTGATATATGAAAAAGCTACAGAGGCTGATAAGCAATACGTTAGCAAAAAGATGAATTCTGAATATATGGCAGCTATTGACCGCCTATCTCGCCCATTTGCAAGAACAGCGTAGGCAAACGCGGAGCTAACCAGAGAAAATGCAGGTTATCAATTTACCTATAATCAAGTTATGGCTGTAAAAGATAGAGCCGCAACTACTATTGGTTATTGCGTCAACGACGATTCAGATCGTTATGAAAATGGCAAATTAAAAGCTGTTAGCAAAGATGATGAAATCAGAAATGCCTTTATCTATGTTGCCCGTGATAAGCCAATTTCAGTAAGCACCGCAAGCGATGAATTTACTTAAAACATGTGTGGCTAAGAGTTTTTTAATAAATATAAAAAATAGTTAAAAAACAGATTTTCCACTAAAAAGCCAAGGTAATGCTAGGTTTTTTAATCAATAAGTTTTTACTTGATATAAATTAAAGATAAAACTTTTTGGTTTTTAATGATTGATAAATTGGCTGGTTAAATTTATACTTGGCACGTTTTAAATTGATAATTAACTATAAAATAATTAATGGTAAATATGAGTAATAATAAAATTAGAGCACTTTATAACGATAAAACTATTCGAGTTTATCAGGCGTACAATCCTATCATTGCCAAGCAAGCTGTAAAATTACAGACATTTGGTAGTGCGTTTAAAAAAGGGCGCATGACATGGATAAAACCATCATTTTTTTGGATGATGTACCGCTGTGGTTGGGCTACAAAAGTAGGGCAGGAGCATGTGCTTGCTATTGATATTACAATTGAGGGTTTCTTAGAAATACTTTCACGCAGTACTTTGTCTTCATATAAACCTGAGAAGCATGAATCTAAAGAACAATGGCAGCAATGGCTGGAGCAATACTCAGGTAGAGTTCAGTGGGATCCTGAGCGTGATTACCAATTATTGCCATTAGATTACCGTTCCATTCAAATTGGGCTAAAAGATGATTTAGTTAGCTCTTATATAAATGACTGGATAGTTAAAATTACGGATATCACAGAAGATGTCAAAAAGATTTATAACGAGCTTGATAGATATCATGGAAATCATCCTTTGCTTCCTATGGAAAAGGAATTTGAAATTCACGATGAAGCCGTTTTGCGTAGAATTTTTTAACTAATGTTATATTTCAAATAAAAACGAGCGTCCAATTATTTATTTTAAATATAAGCTTTTATAATTAAAGTTTAGGTTCGCTTGTTTCTGGTTCGCACCATAGTGTTGCTTGCACAAAGAAATAACCGATTAAAGTGCCAATAGGAAATCCGAATAATAATATAGCGCCATAAATCTCTGATAGCTTTCTTGAAGCTTCTATTTTTTTAAGGCTGCCATAGGCTAGAAAGATATGAAAAATAAATATTATAAATAAAATAAATACGTAATTTGGATTTTTAAAAAATAAATCTTTGCTATTGTCCCATTCAGAAATTCCAATAAGAATAGTTA
>NZ_JAZDRH010000011.1:0-92810 GCF_047470865.1 Pseudomonas sp. F1_0610 | reverse complement strand
ATATAAAATTATTGGTTGCAGTAGGCAGGTTAGAACAACAAAAAGATTACTTTAATCTAATTAAAGCTTTTCAATATATTAGAGAAAATGACGATAATATTAGATTGTGGATTGTTGGTGAAGGTTCTCAACGTAATGTTTTAGAAAAAATAATAAAAGAAAAGAAATTAGAAGACCATGTTAAATTGTTAGGTATGCAAGAAGATATTGTAGGCATATTGTCTGCAGCGGACTTGTTTGTTTTATCATCAGCATATGAAGGTTTTGGTTTGGTAGTTGCTGAGGCAATGTTAACAGAAAAGATAGTTGTTGCTACTGATTGTGGCGGTGTTTCTGAAGTTGTTGGTGAGTTTGGTTTTTTATGCCCTCCTCAGGATCCTATTCTTTTATCTAAAAGTATTAATGCTGCTTTAAACCTTACAGAGGATGAGAGAAAGAAACTGGCTACTAATGCTAGAGAGCATGTGATTTCTAATTTTAGTCTTGAAATGATCACTAAACAATGGCTTGAGATTTATGAAAATCTCATTCGAGATAAAAATTTTTATAGGAATAAAAAAAATTAAAATTATTATTATTGGAACAACTGCTGCATCTATTTTAGGGTTTAGGTATGAATTTCTTAGGCAATTATCAGTTGGTAAAGCTTGCGTTTATGCATTCGCTACAAATTATTCTGAGACTGATAAAGAAAAACTAAAAGAAATAAATGTAATTCCTGTTGATTATAAAATTAATAGGGGGGATTAAATCCATTTTCAGACTTTATAGGTACTATAGCACTTTCAAATAAAATTAAGAGCATTGCTCCTGATATTATTTCTCCTATTTTACTAAACCTGTAATTTTTGGAACATTAGCCGCACGAATAGCTAAAGTTCCAAAAAGAATAGCAATGTTAGAAGGGCTTGGTTATACATTTACGGCTCAGCCAAAGCCTCTACCTTTTAAAATAAAGTTAATACGTTCAATACAAGTTTTGCTTTATCGGCTAGCCTTTCCTTTTTTAGATAAATTAATATTTCTTAATCCAGACGATCCTATTGATTTATTAAAAAAATATAATCTTAAAGTAAAAAGCGTAGAAATTTTAGGAGGGATTGGGCTTAATTTAAGAGAGTATCCTTATGTCAAGCCTACTATTTCAGACAATGTTCGTTTTATTTTTATAGCTAGATTGCTGGCTGAAAAAGGTATTCATGAGTTTGTTCAGGCTGCAAAATTAGTTAAACAGAATAATTCTAATGCTGAGTTCATCATTTTAGGTGGGCTAGATTCAGAAAATCCTAGTGGGTTAAAGCAGTTTGAGCTTGATAAGCTAATTGCAAGCAATATTATTATTCATCTTGGGCATGTTGATAATGTTCAAGAATGGCTAGCTGGCTCTAGTGTGTTTGTGCTGCCATCTTATAGAGAAGGTGTTCCCCGTAGTACACAGGAGGCTATGGCTGTTGGACGGGCAGTTATTACTACGGATGTTCCAGGCTGTCGAGAAACGGTTATTGATGGTGTGAATGGTTTTATGGTTCCTCCTTGGGATGCTGATGCTTTAGCTGCAGCAATGATGAAATTTATAGATCAACCTGAATTAATTGAAAAAATGGGGCTAGAAAGTTATAAGATTGCGCAAGAAAAATTTGATGTTGATGTGGTGAATCAGCGGTTGATTAAAATGATTTTAGAGAATGATTAATACCCTAAACCTAATGCATCTCTCCCCAACTTATGGTAAAACATCTCCTGCACATTAGTGCACGTTCTCAGGGCGGGGTGGAAGTCCCCACCGGCGGTGATTGTATTTAGGTACACAGCCCGCGAGCGCCTTACTATTGGGTAAGGGTCAAGCAGATTTGGTGAGAATCCAAAGCCGACGGTTATAGTCCGGATGAAGAGAGAGCGGGATCTTTTGCCGAGTCTATTCTGGACTTGGCGTGTTCCCATTCGATCAGAAATTGCCCTGTTTTTCTAAAACAGGAGATTGATCTATGTTTACTGGCATTATTGAAGCTGTGGGGGTAGTCAAAGCACTGACGCCTACAGGCGGTGATATTCGTGCCCATATCAAAACAGGTTCATTGGATTTAACAGATGTAAAGCTGGGAGATAGCATTGCTGTCAACGGTGTTTGTCTTACAGTTGTTGAACTAACCAGCGATGGCTTTGATGCTGATGTTAGCCGTGAAACCTTAACTCGCAGTGCTTTTGTAAATCTAAAAATAGGCAGTCGCGTTAATCTTGAAAAAGCTTTGATGCCCACCAGTCGTTTGGGGGGGCACCTTGTAAGTGGTCATGTGGATGGTGTCGGCGAGGTGATTTCAAGGGAAGACAACGCGCGAGCAGTGCAGTTTAAAATTCGTGCACCTAAAACGCTTGCTCGCTATATCGCGATTAAGGGCTCAATTACAGTGGACGGCACTAGCCTGACGGTGAATGCTGTTAATGGTAATGAGTTTGAGCTGACTATTATTCCTCATACGCTTCAAGGAACCATTATGGAAACTTACCGTAGTGGTTCTTTGGTGAATTTGGAAATTGACTTAATAGCGCGTTATTTAGAGCGTCTATTGCTGGGTGATAAAGCTGGCGAAGTAAATAATGGCGCTATAACTGAACATTTTTTAGCTGAACATGGGTTTATGCGTTAAGGAGCACAAGGTGGCATTAGCAAAAATTGAAGACCTAGTGGCTGATATTCGCCAAGGCAAAATGGTCATCTTGATGGATGATGAAAATCGTGAAAATGAAGGTGATGTGATTATTGCTTCTGAGTTTGTTACGCCAGAAGTTATTAACTTTATGATCACCCATTGCCGTGGTTTGGTTTGTATGCCTATGACCAAGGAGCGTTGTGAACGGCTCAAGCTGCCCTTAATGGCAACACACAATGGTTCTGGTTTTGGTACTAACTTTACGGTTTCAATCGAGGCTGCAGAAGGCGTTTCTACGGGTATTTCAGCCGATGATCGTGCGCGTACAGTGCAAGCGGCCATTAGCAAAGATGCCGTAGCCGATGACATTGTAAGTCCAGGTCATATTTTCCCACTAACGGCAGTAGATGGCGGTGTGTTAGCACGTGCAGGCCATACTGAGGCCGCTTGCGATTTAGCGCGTATGGCTGGTTGTGAACCAAGCGGAGTGATTTGTGAAGTGATTAATGACGACGGTTCTATGGCGCGTCGTCCTGATCTTGAAGTATTTGCCGAAAAGCATGGGCTAAAAATAGGCACCATTGCTGACCTTATTCATTACCGTCTATTGCATGAGCACACTGTTGAGCGTGTATCTGAGCAGGAGTTAGTTAGTGAAGAAGGTACATTTAAAGTAACTACCTTCCGCGATACTGTGTCGGATGATGTGCATTTGGCGTTAACTATGGGTGAAATCAAAGAAGATGAGCCTACATTAGTGCGTGTGCATGTAATGGATCCCGTGCGTGATTTACTGGCGGCTAAACAAAAAGATCGCTGGAGTTTACGTGCGGCTATGCAAACTATTGCCAATGAAGGCAAGGGTGTTGTTGTGGTAATGGGTAATCCATTAAGTAGTAATGAATTGTTGGATCAAGTTGAGTTTCAACTCAATCCGACAGACGGTAAAAAAACGCGAGTTAAGGAAAAACACAGCACAGTTGGCGCAGGATCACAGATTTTACGTGATTTAGGCGTGCGGAAAATGCGTTTATTGAGTAATCCTGTAAAATTTAATGCAATATCCGGATTTGATCTGGAAGTTGTAGAATATATCACTCCACAAGCTGATTAAGTTTGTATGGGCATTACCAGTTAGGTAATGCCCTTTGCTCTTTATTAGGAATAGAACATGACTATGAAAAACATTGAAGGCACTTTTGTTGCACCACAGGGTAAGTTTGCTCTGGTTGTTGGACGCTTTAATAGCTTTGTTGTTGAAAGCTTAGTTGAAGGTGCGATAGATGCATTAACACGTCATGGTGTTAACAAAGATGACATTACCATTATTCGCGCGCCAGGTGCCTTCGAGTTGCCATTAGTGGCACAGAAAGTTGCTCAGCGCGATGAGTTTGCAGCCATTATCGCCTTAGGTGCGGTGATTCGTGGCGGCACTCCGCACTTTGAATATGTGGCAGGTGAGTGCACTAAAGGCTTAGCGCAGGTTTCTTTATCTTATGATGTGCCTGTTTCTTTTGGCGTACTAACTGTAGATTCCATTGAGCAAGCAATTGAGCGCTCTGGCACTAAAGCGGGCAATAAAGGCGCTGAAGCGGCCTTGTCTGCATTAGAAATGGTTAGCCTGCTTGCGCAGTTGGAGGCCAAGTGAGCCTGAATCACGATGACAGCCAAGAGCAACCAGTGGCTGTAAAAGGTAAAATAGCACAGCGCCGTGTGGCGCGCACTTTAGCGATGCAAGCCATTTATCAATGGCAATTGGCAGGACAGAATCTACATGAAATTGAAGCGCAATTTCGCGTAGATAATGACTTTGCTAATGTAGATGGTGCCTATTTTAGTGAAGCATTACGCAGTGTCGTACTTAATAAAAGCGACTTGGATGATCAATTTAGCCCGTTTTTAGATCGCACTATTGATGAGCTAGACCCTGTTGAGTTGGCTATTTTACGCCTTTCAACATGGGAGTTGCGCAGTCGTTTAGATGTGCCTTACCGTGTGGTTATCAATGAAGGCATTGAGCTTGCAAAAACCTTTGGCGCTACAGATGGGCATAAATTTGTAAATGGTGTGCTAGATAAATTAGCTCCACGTTTGCGTAGTCCAGAAGTACGTGCTGCCAAAGATGCACGTAAGTAAGTTGGTATTGTGGGTGAGTTTGAGTTAATTCAACACTACTTCACCAGTGCAGCTTGTGCTCGCACTGGTGGTGCTGTTGAGCTAGGTATTGGTGATGACTGCGCTTTATTAGCTATTACAGCTAGTGATCATTTAGCGGTTTCAACAGATACACTTGTTGAAACTGTACACTTTCCTGTTAATGCACCTGCAAATCTCTTAGCCCAGCGAGCGCTAGCTGTATCTGTCAGTGATCTGGCTGCTATGGGAGCAACGCCCATAGCTTTTACTTTGGCGCTAACGCTTCCACAAGCTGATCCCCAGTGGTTGAAAAACTTTGCTCAGGGGTTGGAACAGATGGCTGCGCAGTGTCAGATTACATTGATTGGCGGCGATACAACACGCGGTCCATTAAGCATTACAGTTACCGTGCTGGGACAAGTTCCACGGCAGCAAGCACTATTGCGTAGCGGGGCCAAAGAAGACGACTGCCTATGTGTTAGCGGTAATTTAGGGGATGCGGCTGCGGCTTTGGCTTGGGTGCTTAATCCAGAAAAGCTCATGACGGAATCGACGGATTTTTTACTAAAAAGATACTGGCAACCTGCGCCTGAGTTAGCTTTAGGACGCTATCTTTTAGGTAAAGCTACAGCTGCTCAAGATATTTCTGACGGTTTATTGGCAGATGCAGCCCATATTGCTAAGGCGTCATCTAAACAGCTATGCATTGATCCACAATTATTACCGTTATCCAAGGCCTTATTGCAAAGCTGTTCTAAGTTACAAGCTGTGCAATTGGCTTTAACAGGTGGGGATGATTATCGTTTGGTATTTACCTTGCCAGCAGATAAGTTAGCCGCTTTGCAGTTATTATTCCCTGATGTGACCCAAATTGGTTATGTGACAGCCGGTGAAGGCGTTAAGTTAATTAATGCCGATCTGAATAGTCTTTCCCTTGCTCATGTAGGATATCAGCACTTTGAACGAACAGAATAAACCAAAAGATCCTATGCTTTGTCGTGATATATGGCATTTTCTAGCTTTTGGACTAGGCTCTGGTTTAGCACCTAAAGCGCAAGGAACTTGGGGAAGTGTAGTTGGCTTGGCTTTTGTGCCTTTCTTATTTTTACTACCTTTATGGGCTTATGCCGCGATTATCGTATTAGCATCAATATTTGGAATTTGGCTTTGCGATAAAGTATCGAAAGATTTAGGCGTGCATGACCATAATAGTATTGTTTGGGACGAATTTGTTGGTGTATGGATTACTCTTTTTTGTGCACCCACTGGATTTGTTTGGTTATTGGTAGGTTTTGTACTCTTTCGTTTTTTTGATATTTTGAAACCTTGGCCTATTGGATGGGCAGACCGAAAAGTACATGGTGGCCTTGGAATTATGTTAGATGACATTATTGCCGGTGTACTAGCAGCTGCTGTATTACAAATCATAGTACTTATTTTTTGATTAGGATTATCAAAATGCTACGACTATTAACGCTGTTTGCTTTAATTTTATTTCCAGTGTTGGGTTTTACTCAAACCATAGTGCAGGTAGTTGGCTTATTTCCCAATGCAGCTGTTGTGGTTGTGGATGGTGAGCGTAGGTTGGTTAAAGTAGGAGAAGTGGGGCCGGCAGGTGTGCAAGTTATTCGTGCTGATAGTAAAGGTGCTCGCTTAAAAGTAGATGGTATGGAGCGTGACTATGAGCTAGGCCGCGATTATAGTTCGGCGGCGTCTGTTAATAGCGTTAAACGATTAGTTATTGCTAAGGGTCTAGGTGGCCACTATTGGCTGGCGGGTTCAGTAAATGGTAATAACGTACAGTTTATGTTGGATACAGGGGCTACATCTGTTGCTATGAATGAAAATGAAGCAAAGCGTATTGGTTTAAATTATCAATCAGGCAGCCCTGTGACTGCAAGCACAGCTAATGGGCAGGCAAGAGGATGGCAGGTTCGTCTGGCAGAAGTAAAGGTTGGTGAGATTAAAGTACTGGGTGTTGATGCAGTGGTGCTTGAAGGTGACTCGCCAACAGAAGTTTTATTGGGTATGAGTTTTTTAAGTCATATTCGTTGGCGCGTTGAGCAAGATGCATTAATTCTTGAGTCAAAAATGTAAATTAGGCTTTAACCGCTTTTAAAATAACGAATTTTGCAGTGCTTCCTATAAGTTGAACATCTGCAAAATAGTTTTTTAACTGCTGGTGATAGCCTAGATGACGATTGCCTACAATCCATAACTCCCCGCCTTGTTTTAATGCTGTCTGAGCCTGTTTGAACATGCGTTTGGCTAAGAAGTCACCAATGACTTGTTGTTGATGGAAGGGCGGATTGCATATCACTAAATCAAATGAATGCTCAGCTTCATTGGCTAATCCATCACAAGCGTAAATTCTAGCCTCTCGCGTAGGGAATAACTGCTTCCAATTATCTTGGGCTGATTGCACAGCCATAAATGATTCATCAATTAACGTCAGTTTAGCCTCTGGATTAAGTAGGGCTAGGCTTATCCCCAAAACACCATTACCACAGCCAAGATCAGCCGCATTAATAATGCCTAGGTTTTTGGGTAAAAAGGGCAAGAACGCACGAGTGCCAATATCGAGGTCTTCGCGGCAAAAGATACCAGCATGATTAATTAGCTTCTGTTTTAAATGCGCTGCATAATAGTGCGTAGGGTACGGCGAGTTGGCGGCTGTTAAAGTCTGAGGTGTGCAAAATAACAGTCGAGCTTTCTTTTGTGCTAAGGACGCTTGTACAGAGCCAATATACTTTTCTAATAAATCACCTGCTGTTCTGGGCAAGTGCTTGATCATACCTCCTGCAATAATAAGTGTATTTTTAGTGATGTGTTTTTGCAGGCGAATTAATTGTTCTTCTAACAATGAAAGAATTTTAGGAATACGAATAACGACAATATCGTAATTTCCAGTTAAAGACTGGTTGCTCGGAACGAAGCTCACCGCTTGAGTAATATGATTTCTTTTAAGGTTTTCGTATAAGGCTGTTTTAGCTAAAAAAGAATCGGAACTACTGGTTGTTGTAAAGTGCGAAGCTAGACTGGCAGCTAGCGCCCCAAAGCTGTCATTAAGTACTAAACAATTAGCATTAGAGGAAAGTTGTAGGCTACTTAGGTGCTGTAATAGGTATTCATCAGCGGCATCGAATGCCTGTAATGAGTTGTTGGCTGACTCAGGAAAACGCTTAAGGTTTAATTGCGCATAAGGGGTGGTTAGAACTGAAGTCATGGCCTGTAATCAAAAGAAATAAAATAATTTAACTGGAATGATCAATTTTAGCCTGTCTTGGCGCATCTATAAACAAACTTGTCGGATAAAAGTTTTGTAGTCTTTTAGTGTTGAGAATCATGCTGTGGTTTTTAGTGTCTCGTTTGGTTAAAATATGACTGATACAAAAGTAGAGTAGCTATGTCTGGTTATATATGTTTGGAAATAACGCCCTCCGATTTATTACAAGAGCGCCGTTATACCTATTATCAGTTAACAAATCAGTCATTTCAGGATGCAAGCTGTCTTGCCCAAGAGATGCCTTTGAGTATTACCTTTAACGGTATTAATCACAGTGTAATGATGTTAACACCTCAAGACATAGGCGACTTCACTGTAGGTTTTAGCCTGAGCTACCAAATAATTCAGCATCCCAGTGATATTTTAGACATGCAGTTAAATGTGCTAGGCGATGCGTTAGAGGTTGAAGTAACACTGAATAACCGTGCTTTCTGGCAGCTTAAATCAACGAAGCGAGAGCTAGCTGGAAGTACTGGGTGTGGTTTATGTGGTGTTAGTGCGCTTGAACAAGCGCTGCCACAATTAACGCCTTTAACGGTAAGTGACTTACCTAACGCTCAATACTTGCAAGGTCTACGTGAGCGTATTCAACCTTATCAAGTATTGGCTGAAAAAAGCGGTGCGTTACATGCCGCTTTGTTCTTTGATGCTCAAGGCGAGGTTGTGTTATGTCGCGAAGATATAGGGCGACATAACGCACTGGATAAATTAATTGGAGCCTTATATCGCCAAAAAATTGCGTGTGACCAAGGTTTTGTTGTTATGACCAGTCGCAGCAGTTTAGAGCTATTACAAAAAACTGTACGGGCAGGAATTCATACCTTAGTAAGCCTTTCTGCACCAAGCAGTTTAACCGTTGACTGGGCCCGTAAACATAACCTGAACCTGATTCACGTGCCCCATCAAAGTCCAGCGCGCGTATATAGCCCTCAGTGATCTAAGTAAGATTTTCTAATCAAAAAGTACAGCCTAAGAGCTGTGCGTTTCAGCGTTTAGATATGCCTGAGATGGAGATAGTTTATGCAAATGAATCGTCGGCAGTTTTTTAAACTATGCACTGCTGGCGCAGCAGGTGTTACTGCAGCAACCTTAGGCTTTGCGCCTAGCCTTGCGCAAGCAGCACAAGTTCGCCAATACAAGCTATTACGTGCCAAAGAAACCCGTAATAACTGCACTTATTGCTCTGTAGGCTGTGGCATTTTAATGTATAGCTTAGGCGATGGTGCACGTAACGCCAAACCACGTATCTTCCATATTGAGGGCGATCCTGATCATCCAGTAAGCCGTGGTTCTTTATGCCCTAAAGGCGCTGGTCTTATTGACTATATTCATAGTGATCAACGCTTACAGTATCCTGAGTATCGCGCCCCAGGTTCAGATAAATGGCAGCGTATTACATGGGAAAACGCTATTAAGCGTATTGCACGCTTAATTAAAGATGACCGTGACGCTAACTTTATTGAGAAGAACGAGCAAGGGGTTACAGTTAATCGTTGGCTCTCAACAGGTATGCTCACCAGTTCTGCTGCCAGTAATGAAACGGGAATGCTCGACTTTCGTTTCTTGCGCGCTTTAGGCATTTTATCGACCGATTGCCAAGCCCGCCTGTGTCATGGGCCTACCGTAGCCGCTTTAGCTCCGAGCTTTGGCCGTGGTGCGATGACCAATAACTGGGTTGATATTAAAAATGCCAATGTTGTATTAGTTATGGGCGGTAACCCAGCAGAAGCGCATCCAGTAGGCTTTAAGTGGGCAGTAGACGCTAAAATTCATAATGGCGCCAAGCTAATTGTGGTGGATCCACGCTTTAATCGTAGCGCTGCTGTTGCGGATATGTATTCACCGATTCGTGCAGGCTCGGATGTTACCTTCTTAATGGGGGTGGTTAATTACCTATTAGAAAATGAAAAAATCCAGCATGAATACGTAAAGCATTACACCAATGCGAGCTTGATTATTCGTAAGGATTTTGATTTTGTGGAAGGCGTATTTAGTGGTTATGACGCCAGCAGCAAAACCTATGATCGTAGCTCTTGGGGTTATGAGCTTGATGAGCAAGGTCATGCTAAGCGTGATATGTCTTTACAAGATCCGCAATCTGTTTATCAGTTGCTGAAAAAGCATGTGGCACGTTATACGCCAGACTTGGTAACCAAAGTTTGCGGTACGCCAAAGCAAGATTTCTTAGATATTTGTGAGATTCTAGCCTCAACCTCTGCCCCTGATCGTACGGCTACATTCTTGTATGCATTAGGCTGGACGCATCATACCAGTGGCGTACAAATGATTCGTGGTGCCGCCATGATTCAATTATTACTAGGCAATAT
Source organism: Pseudomonas sp. F1_0610 (assembly GCF_047470865.1). Lineage (NCBI taxonomy): Bacteria > Pseudomonadati > Pseudomonadota > Gammaproteobacteria > Pseudomonadales > Pseudomonadaceae > Pseudomonas > Pseudomonas sp. F1_0610. The sequence goes on along the minus strand of NZ_JAZDRH010000011.1, from coordinate 82,413 downwards.
TGGTATGCCCGGTGGCGGTGTAAACGCCTTGCGTGGTCACTCTAATATTCAGGGGTATACTGACCTTGGGTTGCTATCTACACGTTTGCCCGGTTACATGAACCTGCCTAGCGATCAACAAACATCGGTTGAGCAGTACTTAAAGGAAGTAACGCCAACAGAGTTATTGCCGGGACAAGTTAACTATTGGAAAAATACTCCTAAGTTCTTCATTAGTTTGATGAAAAGCTTATGGGGAGATAAAGCAACAGCAGCTAATAATTGGGGCTATGACTGGCTGCCAAAATGGGATCGCGAATATGATGTACTAACTACCATGGAGTTAATGCATCAAGGCAAAATGAATGGTTATTTAGTTCAAGGATTTAACCCATTAGCGGCATTCCCAGACTCTAATAAGGCGCGTGAAGCGCTGTCGAAGTTGAAGTTTATGGTGGTGATGGATCCACTAAAAACCGAGTCTGCCAGCTTTTGGCAAAATCATGGTGAATCTAATGATGTAGATTCCGCCTCCATTCAAACAGAAGTATTCCGCTTACCTACCGCCTGCTTTGCTGAGGAGCAAGGTTCTATCGTGAACTCAGGCCGTTGGCTGCAATGGCACTGGGATGGTGCAGCGCCTCCAGGTGAAGCATGGCATGATGGAAAAATTCTTGGGCATCTACTAATGGAGCTTCGCCGCTTGTATCGCGAAGAAGGCGGCAAAGGTATTGAGCCGCTAATGAATATGGCGTGGAACTATGATAATCCACTTGATCCGCGTCCTGATGAAGTTGCAAAAGAAGCCAATGGTTATGCCTTAGAAGATATTAAAGATGAACAAGGTAATATCATTTTACATAAAGGCCAATTATTAAATGACTTCTCTGAGTTGCGTGATGATGGTACTACAGCCAGCTATTGCTGGGTATTCACCGGGTCATGGACAGAGAAAGGCAACCAAATGGCTAACCGTGATAATGCCGATCCATCAGGCTTGGGTAGCACATTAGGTTGGGCATGGGCTTGGCCTCAAAACCGTCGTATTTTGTATAACCGTGCTTCTATGGATCCTAGTGGTAAACCTTGGGATGCTAAACGTAAACTATTGGAGTGGAACGGCAAGCGCTGGGTGGGCTTTGATGTGCCTGATTATGCGGCTACAGCCGCGCCAAACTCAGGTGTTAATCCCTTTATTATGATGCCTGATGGTATGGGGCGTTTATTTGCAGTCACAGGCTTAAAAGATGGTCCAATGCCAGCGCATTACGAGCCTATAGAGTCGCCATTAGCTGCTAATCCTGTCTATCCAAAACAAATGCACAACCCAACCACGCGTTTATTTGATAACGATAAAAAGCGCATGGGCACTTACACCGAGTTTCCTTATGTAGCTACAACCTATTCGATAACAGAGCTATTTCGCCACTGGACTAAACATGCGCGTTTAAATGCTATTGCTCAGCCACAGCAGTTTGTAGAAGTTGGTGAAAAACTGGCGGCAGAAAAAGGCATTAAAGCGGGCGATTGGGTAAGGGTAAAATCTAAACGCGGTTATATCAAAGCAGTGGCTGTAGTGACTAAGCGTATTTATCGTTTAGAGATTGATGGCAAGCAAGTAGACACTATTGGCGTACCTTGTCACTGGGGCTTTGAAGGTACGACGCGCAAAGGATTTTTAGCGAATGTGCTCACGCCTCCAGTTGGTGATGCAAACGCACAAACCCCTGAATACAAGGCTTTCCTTGTAGACATTGAAAAAGTTTAATGGAGTCAAGTTATGTCAATGCAATCTCAAGACATTATTAAGCGTTCAGCAACGAGCAGTTTGACTCCTGCCCCACAGGTTCGTGATAAACAGGCAGAAGTAGCTAAACTAATTGATGTTACTACCTGTATTGGTTGTAAAGCCTGTCAGGTTGCCTGCTCAGAATGGAACGATTTACGTGATGAAGTCGGTGAAAATCACGGGGTATATGACAACCCTATGGATCTCACAGCTGATAGCTGGACAGTAATGCGCTTTAGCGAAGTGGAAAATGAAAAAGGCCGACTGGAATGGCTTATTCGTAAAGATGGCTGTATGCACTGCGCCGACCCAGGTTGTTTGAAAGCTTGCCCTGCACCGGGGGCTATCATCCAGTTTGCTAATGGCATTGTTGACTTTCAATCAGAGCACTGTATTGGTTGTGGCTACTGTATTGCAGGCTGTCCATTTGACGTGCCACGTATTAGTAAACGTGATAATAAAGCCTATAAATGTACTCTGTGCTCTGATCGCGTGGCTGTAGGACAAGAACCTGCCTGTGTGAAAACCTGTCCAACAGGTGCAATCAACTTTGGCAGCAAAGAGGATATGCAGTACCTTGCTCAGCAGCGTGTGGATGAATTAAAAACACGAGGATTTAAACAAGCGGCACTCTATGATCCTCAAGGCGTGGGTGGAACGCATGTCATGTATGTATTACAGCATGGTGATAAGCCAGAGTTATATCATGGCCTGGCCAAAGATCCACGTATTAGCCGTACTGTAGAGGGCTGGAAAGGCTGGTTGAAGCCTGCTGCTGCAGTAGCCTTCTTCGCTACCATTGCAGGCACTATTTTCCACTACGTAGGTGTTGGGCCAAACGAAGTGCATGATGACAACGAACACGAGGAGCCAAAAGCATGAATAAGAAAGACATGATTTTACGTACTCCTTTTGCAGCGCGCGCTTGCCACTGGATTATGGTGATTTGCTTTTTCCTAACAGCATTATCTGGCTTGTCTTGGGTGTTCCCTTCATTAAGCTGGTTAAACAGTGTTTTAGGGACGCCGCAGATGGCAAGAATTCTTCATCCATTTTTGGGTGTGGCTGTGTTCTTAGCGCTTGTTTTCATGTTTTTCAAATTTGTTAAATACAACATGCCAGAAAAACAAGATAAATTATGGGTGCAAAACATTGGCAGTGTTATGGCAGGTAAAGAAGATGTTGACCTACAAATTGGCAAATACAATGCAGGTCAGAAGTTCTTGTTTTGGAGCATTATGGGGTTGATAAGCCTCTTGTTAATAACAGGTGTTGTTGTCTGGCGTCCCTATTTTGCGCCTTATTTCCAAAGCGCCTTTGGTATTGATTTAATTCGCATTGGCCTATTTTTACATTCGTTAGCAGGTGTATTGTTAATTTTATTGATTATTGGTCATATTTATCTGGGTATTTGGGTCAAGGGTTCCATTTCAGGTATGGTGACGGGCTACGTATCTCGTAAGTGGGCAAAGCAGCACCATTCACGCTGGTACCGTGAAGATATTTTAAAGGCAGATAAAAAAACGCATGAGTAGTATACAGTTCGTTCCAGCAGAGCAGCTCAGTGGCGGTATTGGCACTATAACGCCAGTACTGCTACCGCGTTTAGATAAGCTTTATCAGCAACGCGCCAAGCGCTTACAGCAATTGGCTCAAGATCACCCTATGCAGGATTACTTGCTGTTTTGTGCGCAAATGGCTTTAGCTCAACAAGAGGTAGTACACAAGCTCGCTTTACCTAAAACTGCAATTGAAATAATACAGCAGCGCCTAGGTAAAGAGCATCCACCATTGAATTGGCAAAAGCTTGAGCGTGATCATTATTGGCATACAGCGCTTAATAGCATAGTGGAACAAGTAAAAGACCTTTCTACTGAGCAAGTGCAAGCCGTTTGTCAGCAGTTATTGGTCGCCTCCACTGAGCAATTAGAAAGTGCTGCTGGGTACTTATTGGCACAAAAATTTTCCCAAGTACCTAAAGGCTGGGCACTTTTTTTATGGTCAGCATTATCGGTATATTGGGCGCAAATGGCGGAGGCGCTTTCGGCTTCAGCTAAAGCAGATTATGGCGAACAACGTCAGTTTTGCCCAGTTTGCGGTGGTGTTCCTTGTGCAAGTGTCATTCGAGGTGGAGCACAAAATGGTTTGCGTTATTTGCATTGTAATCTTTGTGAAAGTCAGTGGCACCTAGTACGTGTAAAATGTAGCAATTGTGAGGGAACAAGTGGGTTACACTATTGGTCTTTAGATGAGAAAAACGCCACTATCAAAGCAGAGAGCTGTGATGCCTGTGAAAGTTATTTGAAAGTAATTTATCAGGAAAAAGATCTGCATCTGGAAGTCATAGCAGATGACTTAGCCTCCTTGGCACTAGATGCAGGTGTTGAAGAAGAAGGTTTCTCACGCAGTGGCTTGAATCCATACTTGTTGCCAAGCTAAATGCAGGTTATTGTTTTTAGTTGGTATTTCGCACAGCTTTAGGAGCTTGCATGGCAAAAAAATTATCCTTAGTTCTGGCTGCAACGGTTTGTTTAATAAGTACGAGCACTTTGTGGGCAGAAGAATTAAGCGATATGGCAGCAGAGAAGGTCGTTATTCCTGAGCTCGATGAAAAACAGTGGCGAGAGGACTACAGTATTGATTTACCTCCCAAAAAACTACAAGAGCTGCGAGAGTCAGGACAAATAGATCAAGAAAGCATGCTAGCCAATGAAAGCATTAAAGGTTATACGCTAGCCGAATGGGTTACAGGTGAGGAAACCGCACAAAATTGGACAAAGTTACTCAGTGCCCAGTTTTTTGAAGGCGTGCATGATCCAGTTGAAAGCTTTGCTATTTCTTTTGCTGAGCAGCTTAAAGCCAGCTGTTCGGATATTTCATTGGAAATGCTAGAGCGTACTTCTAATAGCGTATTAATTGAGTGGGACACAAGGCAATGTGAGTACCTTGGTATTCAGCATGAGTTAACTCGCTTTATCGCCAGTGATAGAGGTTGGCATCGTATTGCTTATACAGAAATGAAGCCGCAAATGGATAAAGAGGTTCGCGATCACTGGCTAGAATTATTGAAAGCAGCAACAATAGAAACAGTAGCAAGTGAAAGCGCAGAAAAGGCAGAAACAGCAACCAATGCTTCAGATAAAAGTGAATAAAAGCACTGAGTTTTGGACCAACCCCAAAAAGGTGGAATAACTTTTTGGGGTTTTTTACTACTTATCGCTTACTTTGTTCTTTCAATAAATCACGTATTTCAGATAATAAAACTTCTTCTGATGAAGGCGCTGGTGGTGCTTCAGGTTCTGCTGCAGCGGGGGCTTCAGGCTCGCGTTTTAAGCGATTAACCGTTTTAATTCCTAAAAATACTGCGAAGGCAATAATTAAGAAATCAACCAGTGTTTGGATAAATTTACCATAAGCAATAACAACAGCAGGGTCAGCTTCACTGGCTTCTTTCAAGGTGATTGCAAGCTGTGAGAAATCAACCCCGCCAATAAGTAATCCTAATGGCGGCATAATAACATCGCCTACTAACGAGGTCGTGATTTTGCCGAAAGCAGCGCCAATAATGACACCAACAGCCATGTCAATCACATTGCCTTTCATGGCAAATTCTTTAAATTCTTTCAGAAAACTCATGCGGATACTCCTTCGCTAAATTTCGAATACTTTACTAGGATATATATTAGATGTGCAGATTAAAAATGAGATAAAACCCACAAAGTGCAGGTTTTATCGGGATCTTCCTAATAGGTGCGAGCTACGGCAAATTGCGTTAGCTCAATCATGGCTTGTTTGTATTTTGATTCAGGAAGGATATCAAGGTGATTGATTGCTTTTTCGGCATAGTCGCGTGCTAATTTAGCGGTATAATCCAAGGCGCCAGAAGCTTCAACGGCTTGGGTAATTTGACTAAGATCTTCAATGCCGCCTTTTTGAATAGCTTGGCGAACAATTTTTGCTTGCTCTGCAGTGCCATCGCGCATGGTTACAATTAATGGAAGGGTTGGCTTGCCCTCTGCAAGATCGTCACCAACATTCTTTCCTAATGTTTCTGCGTCGCCTTTGTAATCAAGTAGGTCATCAACGAGCTGAAAGGCAACCCCTAAAGCATCACCAAATGCTTGCAGCGCTTGAGCATGCTCTTTAGGGGCATTAGCAAGCACAGCGGCACTGTGTGTAGAGGCTTCAAAAAGCATGGCTGTTTTTCCGCGAATCACCTGCATATAGGTTTCTTCAGTGGTGCTAGCATCACGTACTTTAGTTAATTGAAGTACTTCGCCTTCAGCAATAATACGTGTTGCAAAAGAGATGATTTGCATCACAGGAAGGGAGGCGAGTTTAACCATCATTTCAAATGAGCGTGCATAGAGAAAATCGCCCACCAATACGCTAGGTGCATTCCCCCACTTGGCGTTTGCCGTTTGCCGTCCACGCCGTAAGTCGGACTTATCAACCACATCATCATGCAAAAGTGTTGATGTATGTAAAAACTCAATAGTGGCCGCTAATAGCTGAAGTTCTTGATCTTTTTTTCCTAGTGCATTACCTGCTAAAAGCACTAATAAGGGGCGTAGACGCTTGCCGCCAGCAGAGATAATGTAATCGCTGATCTTCTCTACCAAGGGCACATGAGATGTGAGTTGCTGCTTGATAATGGCATCAACAGCAGCAAAGTCATCGGCGACAACGCTGTAAAAAGATTGTGGTTGCATGATCTTACATCTTTGGAGTGTGTGCGCGGCATGCTAGGGTTTTGAGCAATTACTGTCAAGGTAAGTTATGTAAAGGCTTGCGTAGTTGTCACAGCTTGCGTACAATTTGCGCCCCTGAACATATTATTTGGGTAATAACCCTGACTTACGCAATGCACTAAGCCCTAATCCAGCAAAGTGCAGCCATGCCAGCTATTAGCTATACCAATTAAGCGCTGGGTGAGCAGGCATAACGGAGAAATGCGAATGTACGCAGTAATTGTAACCGGCGGCAAACAATATAAAGTCGCTGAAGGTGAATACCTTAAAGTTGAGAAATTAGACGTGGCAACAGGTGATGCAATCACCTTTGATCGCGTTCTACTCGTTGGCAACGGTGAAGATGTTAAAATCGGCGCACCTGTTGTAGATGGCGCTAAAGTTACCGCTGAAGTGACCGATCACGGTCGTCACGATAAAGTGCGTATCATCAAATTCCGTCGTCGTAAGCACAGCATGAAGCGTCAGGGCCACCGTCAGTGGTTCACTGAAATCAAAATCACTGGTATCCAAGCTTAATAGCTTGTTGATTCGCTAATTGGAGTACTGAACTCATGGCAACGAAAAAAGCTGGCGGTTCTACCCGCAACGGTCGCGACTCGGAATCGAAACGCCTTGGCGTCAAAATCTTCGGCGGCCAAACAGTTAAAGCTGGCAATATCATCATTCGTCAGCGTGGCACTGAATTCCACCCTGGTTTCGGTGTTGGTATGGGCAAAGACCACACTTTATTTGCTAAGCAAGAAGGTGTTGTTAAGTTCGAAGTTAAAGGTGCATTTGGTCGTCGCTACGTAAGCGTAGTTCAAGCCTAATTCGCTTTACTGAAAAAGCCCTGTCGAATGACGGGGCTTTTTTGTTGGTGCTATAAATAAAGACGCGATGCTCATGCTTTTGTTGTATCCTGCGTCTAACTAATTACCCGTGTGTATGGCGGGAGGAACGAGCATGAAATTTGTAGATGAAGTTTCTATTTTTGTAAAAGCAGGCGATGGTGGCAATGGCTGCATGAGTTTTCGTCGCGAAAAGTTTATTGAGTTTGGTGGCCCTAACGGCGGTGATGGCGGTGATGGCGGCTCCGTATTTATGGAAGCCGATGAGAACCTTAATACCTTGGTTGATTATCGTTACACTCGTCGTTTTGAGGCTAAACGTGGTGAGAACGGACGTGGTAGTGAGTGCACAGGTGCCAAAGGTGATGACCTTGTCCTAAAGGTGCCTGTAGGTACTACTATTATTGATGCAAACACCCAAGAAATTATTGGTGACTTAGTTGAAGCTGGGCAGCGTATTATGGTAGCTCAAGGCGGCTGGCATGGGCTGGGAAATACCCGCTTTAAATCCAGTACAAACAGAGCACCACGCCAAACAACACCAGGTAAACCAGGTGATTCTCGCGATTTAAAATTAGAGTTAAAAGTATTAGCTGATGTAGGTCTCTTAGGTTTGCCAAATGCAGGTAAGAGTACTTTTATTCGCTCAGTTTCTGCTGCTAAACCTAAAGTGGCGGATTATCCATTTACCACCATAGTGCCAAACCTAGGCGTAGTCAGCGTTGGGCGTTTTAAAAACTTTGTCCTAGCGGATATTCCAGGTGTTATAGAGGGGGCTGCTGAGGGGGCTGGCCTAGGTATTCGTTTCTTAAAGCACCTAACACGCACTCGTTTACTCCTACATATTGTTGATTTGGCACCGTTGGATGAAAGTGATCCAGCAGAGGCTGCTGAAATTATTGTGAATGAAATTGCACAATTTAGCCCTGCTTTGGCTGAGCGTGATCGTTGGTTGGTTTTAAATAAATCCGATCAGGTCTTTGAAGATGAGCTTGATGATAAAGTTAAGTCTGTGGTTGAGCGCCTAAACTGGGAAGGCCCTGTTTATGTGATTTCAGCCATTGAGCGTGAAGGTACAGAAGCGCTTTGCCAAGATATTATGCGCTATCTTGATGAGCGTACGCTAAGAATAGCCGAAGATCCAGAATATGCGGCTATGCTGGCCGATTTAGATCAGCGTATTGAAGATGAAGGTCGGGCACACTTACAGTCACTGGATGATCGTCGAGCATTGCGTCGTGCTGGAATGAAACCAGTTGATGAAGTTACACAAGACGACTTCCTTGACGATGACGAAGATTTTGATGATGAAGATGGACCAGAAATCTTCTACGTCCCATAATTTACGTATTTCTTCTCACGTACAGTAGCTAAGGGCATTTGCGATGCGTGAAACAGTTAAAAGCGCACAGCGCTGGGTAGTTAAAATTGGTAGCGCCTTGCTGACAGGCGATGGTAAAGGCCTTGATCGTCAGGCGATGGCGATCTGGGTGCAGCAAATGGTAGCTTTGCGTCAAGCAGGTATTGATTTGGTACTTGTTTCATCAGGTGCTGTCGCTGCTGGAATGAGCCGTTTAGGCTGGACTTCTCGACCTAGTGCAATTCATGAGCTGCAAGCAGCGGCTGCAGTGGGACAAATGAGTTTAGTTAAAGCATGGCAAACCAGCTTTGCAGAGCACAGCGAGCATACTGCCCAAATTTTGCTCACACATGATGATTTGTCTGATCGCAAGCGTTATTTAAATGCACGCAGCACCCTGCGCACTTTACTAGAGCTAGGTGTTATTCCTGTGATTAATGAAAATGATACTGTGGCTACTGATGAGATACGCTTTGGCGACAATGATACCCTAGCTGCGTTGGTGGCTAACTTAGTTGAAGCCGACTTGCTGGTTATTTTAACCGATCAGCAAGGTATGTTTGATGCTGACCCGCGTAAAAATCCTGATGCTAAAATGATTTTTGAAGCCCGTGCCGATGACCCTATGCTTGATACCGTGGCTGGGGGGACAGGTGGTGTATTAGGGCGCGGAGGCATGCAAACTAAATTAAGAGCGGGCCGTTTAGCGGCACGCTCAGGTGCGCATACTGTAATTGTAGGTGGACGCATAGAACGTGTGCTGGATCGCTTAAAACAGGGTGAGCGTTTAGGTACACTCTTATCTCCAGAACAGTGTCGTGATGGTGCTCGTAAGCAATGGCTGGCAGGACACCTGCAAATGCGTGGTTCCTTAACGCTAGATGCGGGTGCAGTTAAAGCATTAAAAGACTCCCATAAGAGCTTATTGCCCGTTGGGGTTATTGCTGTGGAAGGCAACTTTCGACGTGGCGAAATGGTTGTCTGCCTAGACCAGCAAGGCAACGAAATCGCCCGCGGCCTAGCCAACTACAACGCCCTAGAAGCCCACAAAATTATGGGCAAAGCCTCTGATCAAATTGAAACTATCTTAGGCTATGTCGCAGAAATAGATTTGATTCATAGGGATAATTTGGTGGTTTCTTAATCAAGCCTAGCGAAGAGAATGGCTGCAATGAAGATTGTATATATACTTACACGCTCAGATGTTATAGGTGGCGCTAGCATTCATTTACTTGATTTAGCAGATGCAATGCAAAAAGATGGCCATGATGTAACGCTTATAGTAGGAGGTAATGGTGTTTTCTTTGAGCATGCAAAGCAGCGTAAGTTAAATTGTATTGCCATTCCTTCTTTAGTCCGTGAGATTAATCTCTATAAAGACTTTTTAGCTTATAAGCAAATAAAAAAAGTCGTCCAGGCATTACAGCCAGATCTTATACATACCCATTCATCTAAGGCTGGTATTTTAGGGCGCTTAGTAGCTACTAAATTACATATTCCTTGTGTGTTTACAGCGCATGGTTGGTCATTTACTGATGGCGTGCCAAGCCTAAAATCCTTTGTTTTTAAACATGTAGAGAAGTTTTTTTTACGATACTCCTCAAAGATAATCACTGTTTCTAAATATGATGAGAACTTAGCTTTAAGCCATATTGGGGGACATGAAAAAATAATTACTATTCATAATGGCGTTCATGACTATAGTCAGTTCTCCAAAAAAAATGAGCAATGCTGTCAGATTATTATGGTTGCTCGTTTTGATGCCCCTAAAGATCAAGAATTATTAATAAAATCTTTAAGTGAGCTTAAAAATTTAAACTGGACTTTGCGGTTTGCTGGGGCAGGTCCCAGTCTAGAAGGCTGTAAGCAATTGGTGAGTAAGCTAGAGTTAACTGAGAGTATTGCATTTTTAGGTGCTAGAAATGATGTTTCTACTTTGCTTGAGCAGTCAGATATATTTGTTCTTACATCTAACTGGGAGGGCCTTCCGTTAACTATTTTGGAGGCGATGTCTGCGAGTTTGCCTGTAATTGCTTCTGATGTGGGTGGTGTTTCTGAGTCTATTAAGCACAATGAAACGGGCTTTTTAGTGCCTAGAGGAAGCCAATCTCAGCTAATAGAAGCACTTGAAAAACTAATTATTTCAGCAGATTTACGTGAGAAAATGGGGAAGGCAGGCCGTGCATATTTTTTAGAGGAATTTCAGTTTTCTATTATGCTTGAGCGAACTCAGGGTGTGTATAAGAGGTTGTTAAGCATCTAATGGAGAAAATTTTACTAACCGGCTGCTCTGGTTTTATAGGTAAAGCATTAAAATGTTATCTAAATAAACAAAGTAGATATGAGCTTTTATTGGCTGTGAGAGAACCTCAAAAAACTCAACAATCAAATAACTGTGTTTATATTGATTCTCTAGAAAGGGGAGATTTTCAATTAAAAGATAAAGAGATTGATGTTGTTATCCACTTAGCGGCTAGGGCACATGTTTTAAAAGAAAAAACGGCTAATCCGGCTGAGCTTTTTAATCAAACCAATGTTCTAGGTACGTTGAATTTAGCTCGCCAAGCTATGCTTGCAGGTGTTAAACGTTTTATTTTTATTAGCTCTATTGGTGTTAATGGGGCTTCAACCCCAATAGACAAGGCGTTTACTGAGTCGACAGAAGTAAATCCTCAAGCGTTGTATGCGCTATCAAAATTTAATGCTGAGAAAGCACTTATTGATTTGTGTAAAGACTCAACAATGGAGCTAGTTATTATACGCCCACCATTAGTGTATGCAGGATGTGCGCCAGGTAATTTTCAACGGCTATTAAAGTTAGTGAAGACTGGTTTGCCTATACCTTTAGCGAATGTAAAAAATCAGCGTTCATTTATTGCGTTAGAAAATCTAATTAGTTTTATTAGTTGCTGTATTGAGCATCCTGCTGCCGCAAATGAGTTATTTTTAATTAGTGATGATGAGCGAATCTCTACTCCTGATCTATTTAGAAAAATATCTTATGGAATGAATAAAAAAGTGCTTTTGTTCTCTTTTCCGCAGAATATACTTGAAAGATTAGCTGTATTTATGGGTAAGAAAAACTTATATAGCCAACTATGTGGCTCTTTAATTATAGATAATTCAAAAGCTAAAAAATTGTTAGGTTGGTCGCCTGTTATTAGTGCAGATAAAGCATTGCTAAGAGCGGGAAGTGAATTTATATCTAAAAACCAGCAATAGGAATGCTTAATGACTAAAGCAATTTTATTTATTATATGTTGTGGTTTGTTTTTAGCTGGTTATTTGGGAACCTATGGCTTGCGCCGCCTTGCTTTAGCTAAAAGCATTATAGATATTCCAAATGAGCGTAGTTCTCATACAGTAGCTACTCCGCGGGGTGGTGGTGTAGCTATTGTTCTAAGTTTTATTGGCGCTTTATTTGTTCTATTTCTATTTGATTTCTTGCTATTTAATCTCTTTATTGCTTTGTTAGGTGCTGGAGTCCTGTTAGCTGTAATTGGTTTTTTAGATGACCTTGGACATGTTGCTGCACGATGGCGATTACTAGGGCATTTTTCTGCTGCGATTTGGGGGCTTTATTGGCTACAGGGTTTTCCTCCATTAATAATACTAGGCATGAGTTTAGATTTATCTTGGGCTGGCTATATTTTAGCTGCAGTATACTCGGTATGGTTGCTTAATCTGTATAATTTTATGGATGGTATTGATGGCTTAGCGAGCATAGAAGCAATGACTAGCTGCTTAAGCATGGCGTTTTTATACTGGTTGTTAGAGTTTCAGGATTCAGCTGTATTACTAATTGCGTTAGCAAGTTCAGTACTTGGCTTTTTAGTATGGAATTTTCCACCTGCGAAAATATTTATGGGAGATGCAGGTAGTGGTTTTTTAGGTATTATACTGGCTTTGCTAAGTATCCAAGGTGCATGGTTGAGCGCTAATTTTTTTTGGTGCTGGATAATTGTATTGGGCGTATTTATTGTTGATGCAACTTTTACATTGCTTCATCGTTTATGGCGTAAAGAAAAAGTATATGAAGCCCATAGAAGCCATGCTTATCAGTATGCTGCGCGCCAATTTAACTCCCATAAAAAAGTTACATTAGCTGTATTGTTAATTAATTTATTTTGGTTATTGCCTTTGGCGTTAGTTGTAGGTTTAGGCTATCTAGATGGAATGCTAACCACCCTTATTGCTTATATCCCTTTGATAAGCCTTGCGGTTTACTTTAAGGCTGGGGTAGTAGAAAAAAAGTGATACACCAGCCCTAACTAATATTATAGGTAAGTTACTCCCCTCTACGCCAAGCATTAGTAATAGGATAGCGGCGGTCTAGGCTAAAGCTGCGTTTGGTGATTCGTGGGCCGACGGCAGCTTGGCGGCGTTTGTATTCGTTGATATCGACTAGGCGCAATACTTTCATGACGATTTCGGGAGCAAAACCACGGGCAATGATGTCATTGGCGCTGTGATCGTCATCCACATATAGACGCAAAATTTCATCCAAGACAGGGTAGGCAGGGAGAGAATCTTCATCCTTTTGATCTGGCGACAATTCAGCTGAAGGTGGACGGCTAATAACGCGCTCTGGAATGCATTTGCCTAAAGTGTTGCGGTACTTGGCAAGTTCAAAAACTAAGGTTTTTGGCACATCTTTTAAGGGGGCAAAACCACCTGCCATGTCACCATAAAGGGTTGAGTAGCCAACGGCGGTCTCACTTTTATTACTTGTGGTTAGCACAAGCGCCCCTGTTTTATTAGACATTGCCATTAACAAACTACCGCGGCAGCGTGCTTGTAGGTTTTCCTCAGTAATACCTTTAGGTTGCGCACCAAAAATTGGTGTTAGGGTTTGTAAGAAAGCTTCTACCATAGGTGCAATAGGCGCTACTTGGTATTTGACACCTAGTGTATTAGCTTGCTCAGCTGCATCGTCTTGGCTGATTTGGGCGGTATAGTGATAAGGCATCATCACCGCTTCAACTTTGTCAGCACCTAGAGCATCGCTGGCTAGGGCTAGCACTAAAGCAGAGTCAATGCCACCAGATAGGCCTAAGAGCACACCCTTGAAACCGTTATACTGGACATAGTCTTGTATTGCCAAAACTAAAGCCTGGTAAACACTAGCCGCCTTGGTTAGCGGAGCAGCTATTTTATGTTTGTTAATGGCTAGGGTTTCAGCTGTTTTTTGCAGACTAATACACTCTATTGTTTCTTTGAATGCGGGGGCTCGGTAAGCCAGATTGCCATCAGCATTGCAAGCGAAGCTATTACCATCGAAAACAAGCTCGTCTTGTCCACCTACAAGATTTAAGTAAATAACCGGCATGCTGCCTTGTTTGGCTTGGCGTGTGACTAGCATTTCGCGTTCTTGTTGCTTGCCATAGTTATAAGGTGAGGCATTGATGCTGATTAACGCATGCGCCCCTTGCTTTTTGGCTTGTAACATAGGGCTGTCATGCCAGATATCTTCACAAATGCTAAGCGCTAACTTAATGCCTTTGCATTCGATGATGCAGGACGTATTGCCTGCCGCAAAATAACGTTGTTCATCAAAAACGGCATAGTTGGGCAAGAATTGTTTGAAATACAGATGCTTTACTTTGCCTTGGTGAATGTGGGCACAACTGTTATAGCGCATGCCTTCTTGGGACCAAGGTAAGCCAAGAATAACCTGAATATCGGGTAGTTCTTGGCAAAGTTGTTGTAGGGCGTTCTCAATACGTAACTGCATACTATCACGCAGTAATAAGTCTTGGGCAGGATAGCCGCACAGGGTTAACTCAGGAAAAACAATTAAGTCAGCTTGTTGTTGATAAGCTTGCTGGGCGGCATCAAGCACACGCTGTACATTTCCAGAAATATCGCCAACGCGTAAGTTGATTTGTGCTAAAGCAATATGCAGTTGGCTGGGCATGGAAAGTACCTCGTGACTTAAATAATAAGCAGTGTAAGAGTTCGTTTAGGCTTAGACAATGCTTACAATAATATGTAGGCGTTGTTCTAGTGCTTGTTGGTAAAATGCGATTAGCTGTTGAATAGCTTTTTGCACTTCAGTGTGTAGTTGGTCAATAGCTGTTAATTCAATTCCTTTTGGATATAAATCTAAGGATTCTATAGCAGGTGCGGTTAATCGCTGCAGGCCTTGTGCATGATTAAAGTTGCACAAAGCGTCAATGATTAAAGGTAATTCAGCATATTCAGTGCAGGCAATAAAGTCAGCGGCTTCATCTTCTTCGTCAAATACATGTACACCTACTACCGCTTCACTTAAAGGATCTTCTTCGATAGGCGTACTGGCACTGGCACCCGTTAAGTAATAATGCAAGATATCCCAAATTTTAGCTAAATCTAAAATAGCGGCTGATTGGCTTTCTTCTAGTCGATGCATTGCTTGGCTTAGATCTTGTGCGTCTAACTCTAGCCAAGCATCTAGTGTTTTATCGTCAATTTGCATATATACAGCATTCATACCCATAAAAATTACCTGTGTTAAATAGAGCGCTCTAAAACAAACGTTTTACTTATTTACGTGAACGTAAAGGTTATACTGGCTGTATTAACCATGTATCACTGTATAGAGGTTGAAATGGAACTAAAAGATAAAGTTGTCATTGTAACAGGTGGTGGGCAAGGTCTGGGTCGTGCTATAGCCGAGTTCTTTGCCGCTAAAGGTGCAAAGCTAGCACTTGTTGATTTAAACCAAGAGCGTTTAGATCAGGCTGTTCAGGCATGCAAGAAAATTGGTGTTGAAGCTAGATCTTATCTTTGTAACGTAGCAGATGAAGCTCAGGTTATTGCTATGGTAAATCAGGTTGCCACTGATTTTGGTAGCTTAAATGGTATTGTAAATAATGCCGGCATTTTACGTGATGGCCTAACCATTAAGGTGCGTGATGGTGAAATGAGCAAAATGTCATTGGAAAATTGGCAGGCTGTATTAAATGTCAATTTAACTGGTGTCTTTCTATGTGCACGTGAAGTAGCTGCTAAGATGATTGAGCTTAAGTCAGAAGGGGTGATTGTTAATATCTCTTCTATTTCACGTGCAGGGAATATGGGGCAAGCTAACTACTCCGCAGCAAAAGCCGCTGTCGCAGCTGATACCGTTGTTTGGGCAAAAGAGTTTGCGCGCTATGGCATTCGTGTGGGCGCTGTTGCACCAGGCTTTATTGAAACTGAAATGACGTCAGGCATGAAACCAGAAGCGCTAGAAAAAATGTGTTCAGGTATTCCTTTACGTCGTATGGGCAAGCCATATGATATTGCACATTCAGTAGGTTATATTTTTGAGAATGACTATTTTACTGGGCGTGTTCTAGAAGTGGATGGTGGTTTGCGCTTGTAATAGTCATCATCGTAAGAACGGCGCTGAGAAAGCGCCGTTCTTGTACTGATGGCTACCAATTAGCACCAATACCAAACAAAATACGGCGTTCATTAACATCGCCGTACTTGGATGAAACCTTATGCCATTGGCCTTTTAAACTGAGGTTTACCCATTGTGTAATGTTGTATCTAACGCCAGCGTCTGCATCCATGGTGTAATCAACTTGACTGGCTAGAGGAGCGCTGATATCGCCTTTAGTAAATACTTCAAAATCTTTACTCCATAAATAGCGATTATAGTTCCATGTAGCGCCAATAGACTGGAAGTTTTCCTTGGTTCCATCTTGGAACTCATACCAGTTGAGGTTGTATAGACTTGAAACAGAAAAAGCCCCTAGCTCATTATCCCATAATTGATAACCAATACCTGTACCAATTGTTTCTTGGGTGCGCAAATCTTGTACTTGGTCTTTAACGTACTTGGCTTTGTTTTCCCAGTATAGTTTTTCTGTAATAAAACGACTTAAGCTGTAGCTTAGATCGTAACGATCTGTTGTTTTATCACCATTTTTCTTTTCAAAACTATAGTTTCCAGCAATAGCATGCTTCCATATGCCACGGCGCGCTTCCAGATCAATAGTAAAGTCATAACTGTCAACATCCTTTTCCGCTCTGCGCCAGTCGCCCGATAAACTGGTACGGCCTTTCCAGAATGTTTTGTTTGGATCAACAGGAGGTTTAGGTAGCATAGCCGTTTCAATATCCGTCGCTTTAATATCGACTTCGCCAATACGTACATCCCCTGGTTCTGCGGCAGGGCGTAACTGGCTACTAATTTCAGTCGCATTATTTTTGGGGCGAATATTTAGCTCTTGGCTGGTTTCAATAGAGGCAACTTTATCAAGGTCAATATTGATGGTGCCCGCATAAGTCGTGGTGATGGAAACCTTTCCACTGTCTATTAATTTAACTGTCCCTGTAATTCGGTCATCACTATCCTTAAGCCAGATAGTATCTGCGCAGACGCTGGTACTAAGTAGAGTAGCTACAAATGCAGTTAACGAGAGTCGAGCATACATAAACAAATAACCGTGTTCCGTTGTAAAATAAAAAAGGTCTAAACTAGACTGTAACTTGGTGTGTAAGTTTAAAAATTAGCTTAATAAAGCGCTAGTATTTTCTAGTTTTGTTAGTGCTATGGCGATTTTGCTAAAAGAAACTGGCGAACCCAATGATTAATGTTAAGCTTTCGTCCTGATATTGAACTTAGCCTAAACCCTAAGGCCATAACATTAGGATTCTATGATGAGGTTTGTGTCTTGTTAAAAATTTGTTATGTCGCCTAAATCTCGTTGGTTAGAAGGCTTAAAGGCTTATACAAGCCCAGCAGCATTGGCGCTGTTGTTGCTTGGTTTCGCTTCTGGCCTACCTGTTACCTTAGTTATTAGTACTTTATCCTATTGGTTAAATGAAGCTGGTGTAGCTAAAGAAACTATTGGCTATGCTAGCCTTATTGCCTTGGCCTATTCGTTTAAATGGGTTTGGGCGCCTTTTCTAGATCAAGTCAAATTACCGCTGCTGCACAAGCTGGGGCGCCGTCGTTCGTGGTTAGTGTTCTCTCAGGTGCTCATTGCACTTGGGTTGGCTATTATGGCGTTTTGCAACCCTCAAACGAGTTTGGCAACTTTAATAGCTGTTGGGGTTTTAGTGGCTTTTGCTTCAGCAACACAGGACGTGGCTATTGATGCCTACCGTTTAGAAATTGCACAAGACACACATCAAGCGACATTGGCAGCTAGCTATATGGCGGGTTATCGAATTGCCGAGCTATTAGCAACGGCTGGTGTCTTGTATTTGGTATCTTGGTTAGGCTCTAGCGGATTAAACTATATTCATTCGGCTTGGGCGAGTTCTTACTTATTGTTTGGCATTTTAATGGTGCCAGGCATCTTAACAACACTGTGGATTAAAGAACCCCTGAATATTGCAATGAGTAAAGTGTTGCCTTATAGCTTTTGGCAGCAAGCAGCCTCTGCATTAACCTTAGTGGCACTTTTAATTTCAGTGCCTGCCATGTTCACGCAGTTTTTTTATACTGATTTTGCACGTGTTTTTGTAGGCAATGATTCACTGCTGGATTTACTTATTGATGATCGTGCCTTTTTGCGGGCGCTGCTCTATACCATTATTACCGCATTCTGTGTGACAAATATTTTACGTGGAACATTAAAGCCTGTGCTGTTGCCATTAGAGGATTTTATTACGCGTTTTCGTTGGCAGGCTCTAATTTTGCTCGGTATTGTGGCTACTTATCGTATGGCCGATGTGATGGTTGCTGTCATGAGTAATGTGTTTTTCTCTGACATGGGTTTCACATCAACCCAAATTGCTA
Source organism: Pseudomonas sp. F1_0610 (assembly GCF_047470865.1). NCBI lineage: Bacteria > Pseudomonadati > Pseudomonadota > Gammaproteobacteria > Pseudomonadales > Pseudomonadaceae > Pseudomonas > Pseudomonas sp. F1_0610. The sequence continues at coordinate 63,983 of NZ_JAZDRH010000011.1, read as the reverse complement.
ATGTAACTAAGGTTTTTGGTTTGTTCTTAACCCTGTTTGGCGCTGGGGCCGGTGGCTTGCTCATTGTACGTTTTGGCATCTTACCCATTCTATTTATTGGCGGCGTTTTAACAGCGGTAACTAATCTGCTCTTTGTCTTGCTAGCGCAGATGGGGGCCAATATGACGATGCTCGTTATTGCGGTATCTGGCGATAACTTCACACGTGGTTTAGCTGCCGCATCCTTGGTCGCATTTCTTTCTAGCTTAAGTAATCTTAAATTCTCCGCTGTACAGTATGCATTATTAAGCTCACTCATGGCTTTATTACCACGGCTAGTAGGTGGCTCTTGGGGGAAAATTGTAGCAGTGGTCGGCTATGAAACCTACTTTGTTATTGCGGCATTACTAGGTATTCCAACGTTGATTTTTATTGCGTGGCAATGGTCTATTGAGCAGTCGAAAAAGAAATATATTGAAAAATAGACCGCTTGAAATGTTGCGTATTGAACACCATCTTTCATAGAACAAATACACAGGGGCAGGTTATGCCATTAATTATTTTTTTAGTTTTTTCGTTGCTTGAATTATTTTTGCTAATAAAGGTAGGCGGTGCTATTGGCGCAGGAATGACCATTTTATTATTGGTTTTAAGTGGCATACTCGGGGTGAGTTTAATTCGTATTGCGGGTGTATCAACTGCTGTTAAAGCAAGAGAACGCTTAGCTCAAGGGCAAATGCCTAATCGTGAAATGGCTCAAGGCTTATTTATGGCGTTGGCGGGTTTTCTATTGCTACTGCCAGGCTTTATCACGGATATTCTTGGTTTGTTGTTATTGCTGCCTTCGATACGCAGTCTGGTAGGCCAGCAGCTACAACGCCGCAGCACTGCACAGAGCATGCATAAAAATGGTTTCTATCAGAACCAAGGGCAAACCTATGACGCGGATACAGCGCAAAGCACTGAACCCAAGGTGCTGGAAGGCGAATATCAACGTAAAGATGACTAAACCATGAAAATTTTACAGCCCCCCTTGAAATCATTTTTTTGATCCCAATTATAGGAAACATGTAGGGCAACCTATATCCCAATTTAACAAGCGGCAGTAGCGGCTTGTAGCCAGAGAAATCTGGTTTATTTAACCTATACCGAATATCTCGGTAAATGTAATTGACTTGTTAGGAGAGATCGACAATGAAGCTTCGTCCTCTACATGACCGTGTGGTTATTCGCCGTAGTGAAGAAGAAACAAAAACTGCTGGCGGCATTGTTCTGCCAGGCTCCGCGGCTGAAAAACCTAATCAGGGCGAGATTTTAGCTGTTGGTACTGGCCGTGTTTTAGATAACGGCGAAGTGCGCCCATTAGCTGTAAAAGTGGGTGACAAAGTTGTATTTGGACCTTACTCAGGCAGCAACGCCATCAAAGTAGATGGTGAAGAGCTGTTAGTAATGAGTGAGAGTGAAATCCTCGCTGTCGTTGAAGCCTAATCGCTTATTGAAGACAACTTTAATTAAGAATTGAGGAAATGATCCATGGCTGCAAAAGAAGTTTTATTTGGTAATACTGGTCGTCAAAAAATGCTAGCTGGTGTGAATATCCTAGCTGACGCAGTGAAAGCAACATTAGGCCCTAAAGGCCGTAACGTAGTGTTAGAGCGCAGTTTTGGTGCTCCACTCATCACTAAAGACGGCGTTTCAGTTGCTAAAGAAATTGAACTGAAAGACCGCTTTGAAAACATGGGTGCTCAACTTGTTAAGGACGTAGCTTCTAAAGCTAATGACCAAGCCGGTGACGGTACTACAACAGCTACAGTACTAGCTCAAGCTATCGTAAATGAAGGCTTAAAAGCAGTAGCTGCTGGCATGAACCCAATGGATCTAAAACGTGGTATTGATAAAGCCACTATCGCCATTGTTGAGCAATTAAAAGCTTTAGCTAAGCCATGTGCAGACTCTAAAGCTATTGCTCAAGTAGGTACTATTTCAGCTAACTCTGATACTGAAATTGGTAACATCATTGCCGAAGCAATGGAAAAAGTAGGTAAAGAAGGCGTTATTACGGTTGAAGAAGGTTCAGGTCTAAATAACGAGCTTTCTGTTGTTGAAGGCATGCAGTTTGACCGTGGCTACCTATCGCCATACTTTATCAACAAACCAGATACTATGGTTGCAGAGCTAGAAAGCCCGCTATTGTTATTGGTTGATAAAAAAATCTCTAACATCCGTGAGTTACTGCCAGTACTGGAAGCCGTAGCTAAATCTGGTCGCCCACTATTGATTGTTGCTGAAGATGTTGAAGGTGAAGCCTTAGCTACGTTGGTAGTTAACAACATGCGCGGCATTGTAAAAGTGGCTGCTGTTAAAGCACCTGGCTTTGGTGATCGCCGTAAAGCAATGCTGCAAGATATCGCTATCCTAACAGGCGGTACTGTGATTTCTGAAGAAGTAGGTCTAAGCCTAGATACTACTACTCTAGAACACCTAGGTAGCGCTAAACGCGTACTGATCAATAAAGATGAAACTACAGTTATTGATGGCGCAGGTGATCAAGCGGATATCGAAGCGCGTGTTGCTCAAATCCGTAAGCAGATCGAAGAAACATCATCTGACTACGATAAAGAAAAACTACAAGAGCGCTTGGCTAAACTAGCTGGCGGTGTTGCAGTTATTAAAGTAGGTGCTGCTACTGAAGTTGAAATGAAAGAGAAGAAAGCACGCGTTGAAGATGCGTTGCATGCTACTCGTGCTGCAGTAGAGGAAGGCGTAGTGCCTGGCGGTGGTGTTGCTTTAGTACGTTCACTACAAGCTATCGAAGGCTTAAAAGGTGATAATGAAGACCAAGACGTTGGTATTGCATTATTACGTCGTGCAGTAGAAGCTCCATTACGTCAAATCGTTGCAAACGCAGGCGATGAGCCAAGTGTTGTTGTATCTAAAGTTAAAGAGGGTCAAGGCAACTTTGGCTTTAACGCAGCCACTGGTGTTTATGGCGATATGATTGAAATGGGCATTCTAGACCCAGCCAAAGTAACCCGCTCAGCATTACAAGCGGCGGCTTCAATTGGTGGTTTAATGATCACTACAGAAGCAATGGTTGGCGAAATTAAAGAAGAAAGCGCACCTGCAATGCCTGATATGGGCGGAATGGGTGGCATGGGCGGTATGATGTAATCTACTGTCTGTAACAAAAAACCGCAGCTTTGACTGCGGTTTTTTGTTTTAGGTGCGAATAAATAATAGCATCCAGTTAACTATAATAGATTTATCTTATGCGGTACTGAGCAATTATTTGTATCATACGTCCAGTTTGATTTTAAGGCTAAAGACAATGAAGGAATGGCTGCTGCAACTATCTAGACGGAATAAGCGTTTTTTACAAATTAGTGTAGATATTGCGCTGATATGGTTAGCTTTATGGTTAGCTTTTGTTGTTCGTTTAGGCTTTTCGGTTACCTTCGACTTGTTTTCTAATTACCTCATGTTATTTATAGGCGCGCCTATTATCGCTATTCCTATTTTTATTCGAATGGGGATGTACCGTGCGGTGCTGCGTTATTTGGGTAAGGAAGCTTTAATTAATATCGCCAAAGCTGTAACTGTTGCTTGGTTTATTTTTGTTTTATTTGTGTATTGGGCTACAACTAATACAGAGGCAAGTGTGCCACGTTCAATGGTATTGAACTATTGGTGCATTTCTTTGTTGTTACTAGGTGGGTTGCGTTTGTTGATGCGCCAATATTTTTTAGGGGGATGGTATAACCCTTTTGATTTGCATTTGCCTTTTACACAAAATAAAGAAATTAAGCGAGTGGCAGTATATGGTGCAGGTTCGGCAGGTAATCAGTTAGTGGCTTCATTGCGTTTGGGAAGGCAAATGTTGCCTGTGGCTTTTTTAGATGATGATGAGTCCATTGCTAACCGCACTATTGCTGGGCTAAAAGTTTATAAACCAAAGCATATAGAGCAGATGCTCACTGAAACGGGGGCGGTTGAAGTGCTGTTAGCTTTGCCTTCAGCACCACGCTCAAGACGTCGGGAAATTATTCAAACCCTAAGTGCTTATGCTGTTCAAGTGCGCAGTATTCCTGGGTTTATGGATTTAGCCAGTGGTAAGGTGAAAGTTCAAGATATCCAAGATGTGGATATTACAGACTTATTGGGGCGTGATGCTGTAGCGCCTCGTACAGAGTTATTAGATCATTGCATTAAAAATAAAATCGTAATGGTTACAGGAGCGGGTGGTTCTATTGGCTCTGAGCTATGCCGTCAGATTGTGCAGCAGGGTGCTAGTTGTATTATTTTGTATGAGCACAGTGAATATAATCTTTATGCTATTCATAAAGAGTTAGAGAACAGTATTTTGCGATTGGCCTTGCCAGTAAAAGTCATTCCTATTTTAGGCTCTATTCGTAGCTCTGCACATTTGTTAGAGGTGATGAAAACTTGGCAAGTGCAAACCATCTACCATGCAGCCGCGTATAAGCATGTGCCTATGGTGGAATTTAATATTGCCGAAGGCATTGAAAATAATGTGTTTGGTACTTTAAATACAGCGCAGATGGCAGTGTTAGCTGGTGTTGAGCACTTTGTGCTGATTTCTACAGATAAAGCCGTACGCCCAACTAATGTAATGGGGGCTACTAAGCGTTTAGCGGAAATGATCTTGCAAGCAATGGCGGGGGAGAAGCACTTGCGGCTATTTCAAAGCCAGCAAGAGGTGATAAATCAAACCCGTTTTACTATGGTGCGCTTTGGTAATGTTTTAGGTTCATCAGGCTCAGTAATTCCTCTTTTCAGAGAGCAAATTAAGCGAGGCGGCCCTGTAACTGTGACGCATCCAAATATCACACGTTATTTTATGACTATCCCAGAAGCGGCTCAGCTTGTGATTCAGGCAGGTTCCATGGGGCAAGGGGGGGATGTTTTTGTCTTGGATATGGGTGAGCCCGTTAAAATTGCGGACCTTGCGCAGAATATGATTCGTTTGACGGGTTTGAGCTTAAAAGATGAGCAAACGCCTAATGGGGATATTGCCATTGAATATACAGGGCTGCGCCCAGGTGAAAAGCTCTATGAGGAGCTCTTAATTGGCGATAATGTGGTAGCCACTGAGCATAGTATGATTATGCGTGCTAATGAGCAAAAGCTTCCATGGAAAGAGTTATCTGCAATGCTGTTGAGTTTAAGTCAAGCCGCCAAAGCTGGAGATTGTGTGACAATTAGACAGCTTCTACAGGTAACCGTAGATGGTTATAAACCAGAAAATACGCTGGTTGATTTGCTATATATGCAACAGCACCCAGCATAACAAGATCACCAGTCTGTTATTTAATACAGACTGGCGCTATTTATTAGTCTTTACGTGTGTTTCCAGGTTGGTCGTCTGGGCTATAGGTAATTTGATTTTTACCGTGGGCCGCAGGTTTGCCATCAGCGCCCATATTGACAAATACCATGCGATCAATCGTCAGAATGTTTTTCTGGGTAATTTTATTGCGCACAATGCAGCGTAAGGTGATAGATGTGCGGCCAAAATGCGTGGCTTCTATGCCTAGTTCAATAATATCGCTTTGGCGTGCGGAACTGACAAAGTTAATTTCAGAGATAAGTTTGGTTACCACGTGTGAGTTACCTAACTGCACAATGGCATAAATCGCTGCTTCTTCATCAATCCACTTGAGCAGGCTGCCACCAAAAAGTGTACCGTTGGGATTTAAATCTTCGGGTTTAACCCATTTGCGTGTATGAAAATTCATGTCCTCTCCTGCAAGGCAAATATGCTTAACCTAACTTCGTTCGCTGACGATAACGTGTAATACAGGTTTAAATTATCTGTAAATTGTAGCAGTAATTTGCCAGCGGCATGTGATAAGAGAGAAAAGTTCGCGCATCTTAGCTCGTGATTAATTCTCTCTCTTGTATTCATCTTGTCTTACTTCAACTCAGTGACAAGTTCAGCTAGAAAGCTTGGATTAAAAACAATAGATAACCTATCATTAGCCCTTAATTTTTACTATTTGCGTAGTCTTGCTACATATCATGTGTGGTAGTGCGGGAGTTTTTGATGGAAGCTTATGTGTTATTAACTGGCGGTGCAGGATATATTGGCTCACACACCGCAGTGCAAATGCTGCAAGCTGGTTTTAACGTATTAGTGCTAGATAACCTATCCAACAGCTCGCTTGAGTCATTAAAGCGTGTTGAGCAAATTACAGGCAAAACCCTCACTTTTGTACAGGGCGATATTCGCGACAGAGCCTGTTTAGATCAGTTATTTTCACGTTACAGTGTGCAGTCTGTTGTGCATTTTGCAGGTTTGAAAGCGGTGGGCGAAAGCGTACAACAGCCACTGCGTTATTATGACAATAACATAGCAGGCACTATTAATCTGTGTGAGGCTATGGTGGCTGCAGGGGTCTTTAAGCTTGTATTTAGTTCCTCTGCCACCGTTTATGGTGAGCCTGAGCAGATGCCTATTCATGAAGGTATGCCAACAGGCAATACAACCAATCCTTACGGTACAAGTAAGTTAATGGTTGAGCAGATTTTACAAGACATGGTTAAAGCAGACCCACGTTGGCACGTGGCTAGATTACGTTATTTTAACCCTGTTGGTGCGCATCAAAGCGGCCTGATCGGTGAAGACCCTAATGGCATACCCAACAACCTATTGCCCTATATCAGCCAAGTTGCTGTGGGTAAGTTAGAAAAACTTTCTGTTTTTGGTGATGATTACCCCACCAAAGACGGTACGGGTGTACGTGATTACATTCATGTGGTTGATTTAGCCAATGGGCATTTAGCGGCATTAAATTATTTAGATCAGCATACGGGTTGTCATGTATGGAATTTAGGGACAGGCAATGGATATTCAGTCTTTGAGATGATTCAAGCTTTTGAGCAAGCCGCTGGTGTAGCCGTGCCTTATCAAGTAGTGCAGCGTCGTAGTGGTGATATTGCAGAATGCTGGGCAAATCCTGAAAAAGCAGCTCGTGAATTAAACTGGCAAGCTCAATATAGCTTGCAAGATATGATGCAAGATACTTGGCGCTGGCAAAAAAATAACCCTAAGGGTTATGCCCAATAAAAGGCTAAATATTTGTTCTGTTTCTAAGCCTGAGCGTTAAACAGTTGCTCAATTGTCAGTGGCTGTTTAATGTATGTTCTCTTTGTATAAGGTTCGAGATCCATTATGCGCATTCTCCTTATTTTGCTAACCAGTTTTTTAGCCATGTGGACTATGTCTGCTCAAGCTGTCCAAATTGACAACTTCTATCAGGTACGCGAGCGCCTAGAAAGCCAAGAGCCTGATATACGAGATGCAGGCTTGCAAACATCTATGCAAACCTTAATACAACGCTTAACAGGTTCAGATAAAGCGGCTAAAGGTGCTTTAGCAAACTATGTGCAAAAGCCAGATAGTTTGTATGTGCGCTATGGCTTTGAAGGCAATACCTTAGTTGTTGATTATGATCAGGCGGCTGTTGATGCTGCTTTTCAAAAGGCAGGCGTTGAAACTTGGGGAGATAATCGACCATTGATTGTAAGCTGGTGGGTTGTTGATCGCTTAAGTGGTGCTGGTTTGCTAAGTGATGGTCGTCAAGGTGTTGGTGCTGTTTATCAAGCAGCGCATTATCGTGGGCTGGCGGTGCGTTTACCTATTGGTGATTTAGAAGAGCAAGCTTTTAGTAATGCACGTGCTTTAAATGATAAGCAAGCCTTATTACAGGCTTCTGCTAAGTACGCAGCAGAAGGCGTGCTGGCTGTTAGTGCTAAAGAGCGTGGCTTGGATTGGTCAGGTAGTTGGACCTTCAATTATGCAGGCCAAGAGTATAAAGGCACCGCTAAAGGTGAAGGTATTGATGGCTTAGCCGAAGAAATTTTCTTGCAGGTAAATCAGATCTTAGCGCCACGCTTTATTGTAGATGCCAAATCAGCTGAGCAACTAGAGCTGCATTTTCATGGCGTTAATTTAGAACGCTACGCTCAGCTAGAGCAGTGGCTTGCACCGTTTTCCTCTGAACTTGTTCGTGTCGAAGGTGATCAGCAAGTGTGGCGAGTTCGTGCCAGCAAAGAGCAAATTCGCAGTCAGCTTGGGCTAGCCAAACTACGTGAGCAAGTAGCTAAGTCTATAGATGGTAGCCAAGTGCCTAGTAATCAGTTGGTATTTGCTTGGTAGTTATTGCGCACGTCCACACGAGATAATATAGAGGCATTATGTAAAAGGCAGTTGTTCACATCTAGCACACTGCCTTTTTCTTATTTGTGGTACAGATAAAGTCAAAAAAATCTAAGCAGAATCCGTTATGATATGGCCTTTATTTTAGAGGATTGCCTAGCTTGCGTCATTGCGGGCTAGAGCAGCACCTTATTTAACGAGAGGATAGGCAATGAGCTTACCTAAAAGCTGGCCATGGATTTTAGCGGCACTACTGATTTGTTTATTTCTGTATGCGGTAATGCCTATTTTATCGCCCTTTCTTATTGCTTTTTTACTGGCCTATTTAGGCGATCCTGTGGTGGATTTTTTAACCAAAAAAGGATTAAGTCGCACGTTAAGTGTCGTTGTTGTTTTTGCTGTTTTGAGCTTGGTTGGAATTATTACACTCTTGATTCTATTGCCTTTGCTTTCTTCTCAAATTGCCAAATTAATTGGTTTGATTCCTAATTTTCTTGACTGGTTGCAGCATACAGTGATGCCTTGGGCACAACAGAAAGCAGGCGTATCTGGCGATGTATTTAAAGCCGATAAAATTAAAGCGTCTTTAGCCGGTAATCTTGACCAAACCACAGATATTATTTCAATAGTAGTTAAAAAAATTACTCATTCAGGCTTAGCGTTTTTTGCTTGGATCGCCAATATGGTGCTGATTCCTGTAGTGGCTTTTTATCTTATGCGCGACTGGGATCTAGTACTGCAGCGTATTCGTGATATTTTACCAAGAGGGCAAGAAGCCAAAATTCTTTCCTTAACCCATGAATGCCATGAAGTATTAGGGGCTTTTATTCGTGGGCAACTGATGGTAATGATAGCCTTGGGCACCATTTATGCCCTAGGCTTAAGCCTGATTGGGCTTGATCTCGGTTTAATTATTGGTTTGTTGGCAGGTTTGGCAAGTATTGTGCCTTATATGGGCTTTGTCGTAGGCATCTCAGCTGCATTAGCGGCTGTATTCTTCCAATTTGGGCTTGATCCTTACGTATTAATTGGCGTTGCTGTTGTTTTTGCTATTGGTCAGGCATTGGAAGGTATGGTGCTTACACCATTGCTAGTGGGCGATAAAATTGGCTTGCATCCTGTCGCTGTTATTTTTGCCATTCTTGCAGGCGGCGAGCTCTTTGGCTTTACTGGTATATTATTAGCCTTGCCTGTGGCGTCTATTATTGTGGTATTGCTGCGTCATATTTACCGTATCTATCAAGCCTCTGATGTTTATCAAGCAGATGCATCCGAGAGTGTCGAAGCTACGCCAGAAGTGATAGGATTAGCACCTGAGAAAAAGCCTGAAAAACCTAACTAGCATTACGAGTTTGCATGGATCCAATACAGTTACCTCTAGGTGTGCGTCTGCGTGATGATGCCACCTTTACCAATTTCTACCCAGGCGCTAATGCAGTGGCGCTTGGTTATGTAGAGCGTATTTGTGAGGCGGATGCAGATTGGGTTGAGAATCTTGTGTATTTATGGGGCAACTCAGGGGTAGGGCGTAGCCATTTATTACAAGCAGCCTGCATTCGTGTGCAAGATAGAGGCGATCGTGCTGTTTACTTGCCCTTTAGCATTGTGGCAGAGCATGGTATTCAAATTTTAGATAATTTAGAACTCTGTGAGCTGGTTTGCTTGGATGATATTCAAATGGTGGTTGGCAAACCAGAATGGGAAGAAGCCCTTTTCCATCTATTTAACCGCTTGCGTGATGCTGGTCGACACTTGCTAATAGGGGCTGACGCCTCACCCAAAAAATTGGGTATAAAGCTAGCCGACCTTGAATCACGCCTGAGTATGGCTTTAGTTTTTCAACTTCAAGCCTTAAGTGATAGCGATAAGTTACGTGCATTACAACTGCGTGCTTCACGTCGCGGCCTGCAGCTTTCTGATGAAGTTGGTAACTTCATTTTAACCCGTGGGGAACGCAGCATGGCCAGCCTTTTTGATATTCTCGAACAGTTAGATCAAGCCTCACTACAAGCGCAGCGTAAGTTAACAGTGCCTTTTGTTAAAGCTGTATTGAAGTGGTAATTTTAAAATTTTGAAGATAATTGAATGAGTAAAAAAGATCAGGAACAACAGCTTGATGCTTCAAGCCTAAAAATTTATTTTCGCCTTTTAACCTACGTTAAACCTTATATTTTCTTCTTTGTTATAAGTATTGTTGGTTTTTTAATTTTCGCCTCTGCCCAACCAATGTTGGCGTATATCCTCAAATACTTTGTTGATGGCCTATCCGATCCTAGTGCAGCGCTATTTAAGGACATTCTATGGATGCCGCAGGTTCAGTTATTGCAGGCTGTTCCCTTGTTAATTGTATTTATTGCTATCTGGCAGGGAATTGGTACTTTTTTGGGTAACTTCTTCTTGGCCAAGGTCTCATTAGGTTTAGTGCATGATTTACGTGTTAAGCTTTTTAATAATCTGCTGACGTTACCCAACCAGTATTTTGATAATACGAACTCAGGGCACTTAGTTTCGCGTATTACCTATAATGTAACTATGGTTACAGGGGCTGCCACCGATGCCATTAAAGTTGTTGTACGTGAAGGTATGACAGTTGTATTTTTATTTGGCACTTTACTGTGGATGAATTGGAAACTGACACTGGTGATGGTTGCTATTTTGCCCGTGATTGCAGTGATGGTAAGTGTCGCTAGTAAGAAATTTCGCAAACACAGTAAAAAAATTCAATCAGCGATGGGAGATGTTACCCATGTTGCTTCTGAAACCATTCATAACTATCGCGTTGTACGTAGTTTTGGTGGCGAAACATATGAGAAAGAGCGCTTTTTAGAAGCCAGTGATAGCAATACTCATCGTCAACTCAGCATGGTGCGAACCAGCGCTATTTATACACCGTCATTGCAGATTGTGATTTATATGGCAATGGGGGTATTGATGTTTCTAGTGCTGTATTTACGTGGTGATTCTTCTCCAGGTGATCTGATTGCCTATATTACTATGGCCGGTCTACTGCCTAAGCCGATCCGTCAACTTTCTGAAGTAAGTTCAACCATTCAGCGCGGTGTTGCAGGTGCTGAAAGTATTTTTGAGCAGCTGGATGAAGTGCAGGAAACTGATCAGGGCACTAAAGTATTAGAGCAAGTTGAGGGGCGTTTAGAGGTTAAAAACTTAAGCTTTACCTATCCTGGTACAGAGCAAGCCGTTCTAAAAAACATTAGCTTTAGCGTAGAACCAGGGCAAATGGTTGCTTTGGTGGGACGTTCTGGAAGTGGTAAGTCAACGCTGGCTAATCTTATCCCGCGATTTTACCCTTATCAGCAGGGAGAAATACGTTTAGATGGTGAGTTAATTGAAGACCTTAGATTAACTAATTTACGCCACCATATGGCGCTGGTGACTCAGCAAGTATCTTTATTTAACGATACTGTTGCCAATAATATTGCGTATGGCGAACTTTCTGGCGCCTCTTTGGAGCAAGTGCAGCAAGCTGCTCAAGCCGCTTATGCCGATGAGTTTATTCAACGCATGCCAGACGGCTATGAAACACTTGTTGGGGAAAATGGCGTCTTATTGTCAGGCGGTCAACGCCAGCGTTTAGCCATTGCGCGTGCATTGTTAAAGGATGCACCTTTGCTCATTTTAGATGAAGCAACATCAGCACTGGATACTGAATCTGAACGTCATATTCAAGCTGCTTTAGATAATGCCACACAAAATAGAACAACATTGGTTATTGCTCACCGCCTTTCTACCATTGAAAAAGCGGATTTGATTTTGGTTATGGATCAAGGTGAGATTGTTGAGCGTGGCACGCATCAAGCGTTATTAGCGCTGGAAGGTTTCTACTTCAGTCTGCATGCTAAACAAAATGAAAAGGACGATATGGCTCAAGCACCTGCTTGAGCTGTTAGCGCTCTAGTGTACGCATGAGAATGCTGATTTTATCTAAGCTTTCCTGATATTCGTCCTTGATATCCGAATCGAGGACGATACCGCCACCGCCGAAACATTCAATAATGCCATTTTGTGCACGTAGAGTGCGTATGCAAATGGAGCTATCAAAGCGGTTTTGATTATCTAAATAAAATAATGAGCCGCAGTAAATACCGCGCTCACCTTGTTCAAGTTCTGCAATGATTTGCATGGCACGTATTTTCGGTGCGCCTGTAATAGAACCACCAGGGAAACAGTTGCCAAATAAGTCGAACACGCTAGATGTCGGCTTTAACTGGCCTGTAATAGTACTGACTAAATGGTGTACGTTTGGGTAGCTTTCAATAGCAAATAAACGAGGTACTTTAACGCTGCCAATAACACAGTCCTTAGCAATATCGTTACGCATTAAATCGACAATCATCAGGTTTTCTGCACGGTCTTTTTCGCTAAATGCCAGCTCATTGGCTAAGGCTTGATCTTCTAAGTAATCGAAAGCCCGTGGCCGCGTTCCTTTAATTGGCTTGGTTTCTACTTGACGTTGCTGGCAAAAGATAAAACGCTCAGGAGATAGACTTATGATAGCTTCATTTTCTGCAAGGCGTACAAAGCCTGCAAAAGGTGTGGGGCAGCTTTGTCGTAGTTGGCAATAGGCCTGCCAAGGATCGCCAGTATAAGACGCTGAAAAGCGCTGGGTGAAATTCACTTGGTAGCAGTCACCGGCCAAAATATAGTTTTGGATTGCGCTAAGTTTCTGGTTGTACTCAGCCTGTGTGATATCGGCAGTAAAGGGCGATAATAAGTTAAACGCTGTAGTGGTTTGGCGTTCTGTAATAGCCAGTAATTGAAACAGCTGATCAATAGATCCTTGATAATGTGGATGTACCATAAGCCAAGTTTTTTGTTGCTTATGGTCGCTAATCACTGCCCATTCATAAAGGCCAATACGTGCTACTTGAGGGCTTTGGCAAGGGCTATCAGCGCGGAACTCATAATTAAAAAAACCCAGTAATCCGCCGCTAAATGGGAGGTCATGCCAATTGCTAGCCGGTGCTTGTTGCTTGAGAAGCCTTTGCGCTCTTGCTAAAAAAGCTGAGCCAAGTTCACCGGTTTCAGGCTGAATTTGTGCTACAGGTAATGCTGAGCAAATATCATAACGCCCTTGGGCTATGGGCGCGCCTGAATCCAGCAAAATAGCCCCTTCTAGTTGCGCTAAAGCGGCAAAGTAGGTGGCTGGGTTAGTGGCATAGGGTAAGGGATGGTAAATACTCGTTAGCATAGTTTGTAGTAGTAAAACGCCCGCAAAGCGGGCGTTAATCTTTCAGAAGGAAGGATGTAGTTTACACTGTTGTAGGTAAGCTGGCTGCGAAGTGTTCTTGGGAGAACTTAACGCGCTCTTCAACACTTTCTTTGACATCATTTTTCTTCAACTCAGCTAAATGGCGCTCTACCGCATGGGTGCGTAAAGTAAGCCCAGTGTCATTAGCGATTTGAATGTTTAGGCCAGGGCGGGCATTAATTTCAAGAATCAGAGGCCCTTTTTCTTGATCAAGAACCATATCCACACCAATGTATCCTAAGCCGCAGAGTTCATAACAACTGGCGGCTAAGTTGATGAAACCTTGCCAGTCAGGCAATTGAACGCCGGCTACATCATTTGCTGTATCAGGATGCTTGGTAATAATATTATTTAGCCAAGTACCTTTTAGGGTAAGCCCTGTTTTTAGATCCACACCAACGCCAATAGCGCCTTGGTGTAGGTTAGCTTTGCCATTCGATTGGCGAGTAGGTAAACGTAACATAGCCATAACAGGGTAGCCCATTAGGACAATAATACGGATATCTGGAACACCTTCGTAACTGATGCTTTTGAAAATAGGGTCAGGTGATACACGGTATTCAATGAGTGCGCGATCACGCGCGCCACCTAGTGAGTAAAGCCCAGTGAGAATATTAGAAAGCTGATATTCCAATTCATCATGGGAAACAATTTTGCCTGAAACAGTTTTATAACGACCTTCAAAGCGGTCAGCGATAACAATAATGCCATCGCCGCCAGCACCTTGAGCAGGTTTGATTACAAAGTCCTTATGTTGAGAAACAATTTTCTCAAGGTTTGAAATCTCTTTCTCAGTCGAAATAATGCCATACATTTCAGGCACATGAATGCCGCACTCGATGGCCCGTTGTTTGGTTAGAATCTTGTCATCAACGTAGGGGTACAGATTACGTTTATTGTATTTTAAAACATAGTCTGCGTTACGGCGGTTGATGCCCATAATACCGCGCTCATTGAGCTGTTTCCATGTTTTGAATAATCCGAACATGGCGTTATTCCTTCACGAACGCTTTAAAGCGGAATAACTCGGTTAAGCGGTAGCCGCGGTAACGTCCCATTGCCAACATAAAGCCAATTAAGACTAATAAGATGCCAGGGAAGGTAAAGATAAAGTAACTTAGCTGCGGCAGGCTCATTAAGTAATAAGCTAAGGCAGCAGCAATTAATGTGCCTATGGCTACTTTAAAGGCTGTTGAGCCACCACGCTCTTCCCATGTAATAGATAGACGCTCAATCGTCATGGTTAAGATAACCATTGGGAATAATGCAACTGATAATCCACGCTCAATACCGAGCTTGTAGCTGAGCAAGCTGATAACCGCCATTAAAATAACCACAAAGGTTAAAACAACCGATAGCCTCGGTAGCATTTGCAGCTTCAGATGTTCTAAATAGGAACGTAAGGATAAGCCCAATGCTGTAATAATAGTAAATAGCAAAATACCGTAGCCCAGCTGTGTTTCACGGAAAGCTAAAGCAATCAGTACAGGGGTAAAGGTACCTAAGGTCTGTAAGCCACCAATGTTACGTAGAATCAAAATCACTAATACGCCAATTGGAATCATTACCATGATTTTGAACGCTTGCTGGCTTTGCAGTGGCAACTCATACATAGGGTAACCCATAGCGCTAGCGTCGCTGCCTTTTAGCAGTAAAGCAGCTTGCTCACTTTGAGTAACGGTATAGCTGATATTAGGCTTGTTAACAGTGCCTTCTGCTGTGAGTAGAGGAGCATCGCCTAACCACCAAATTAAACGATCTTTAGGTAAACCAGACTGGCTTGTTTCAGGATTGAAATATAGCCATTGCTTGCCGTTATAGCTACGAATCCAAAGGTCTTGAGATTGTTGATGGCTAGTAGATAAACGTAAGGTATGTACACGCTGCATTGGCACATGAGCTACGGAAAGCAGTAGTTCTAGTACTCGTACTTTATTTTCTGTTGAAGTGTCATTAGCTAACAATAGCTTGACGTTATCATCATTCGTGTTATTCACCCGCTTGATGGCTTCACTAATAAAGGTTTCAAGGTCCGCAGAGTGTTGGCGAATTGGCGATAATAGTGCTTCTACCGCAATTTTTTCAGCCCCTTCAACAGGCAGGCTGTCACGGAATGTAGGGCCTTTACTATCGGTTTGGTCATAGCGCTGTGCAAGCACTACTCGATAATAAAGGGACTGTTTTCCATTTGCACGGCGTGAAGACCAAGTTACTTTACGGTTGTCATCACTACGATTTACCGTAACACCATAGTTATTTGAAACAAAATGCTCAGCCATACTCATAAAGTCTTGAGTAAGCGGCGGAATATGCATTTGCACTTTAACGGGGTCACGGTTATTGGCATTGAAGTCAAGTTTGGCTTCAACAGTCCATAGCGTGTTAGTTTCAGTTTCTGTAACAGGTACTTTCAGCACAAAAATCTGATAGCAAGTTGCGACGGCACCTAAGGTTACCAGTACAAAAATCAGAATTTTGAGATGAAGAGTTAATGAGCGCATGATAATTACTCAGCTTCAGGTTCAGTTTTAATAGTGCAGTCAGGTTTGCCAGCCGCATACTTCAAACTAGGGTCAATAATTGCTTTAAATTGTTTCAATGCACTTGAGCCAATTAAAACAGGGTATTGGAAAGAGGTTCGGTCAGTTAAGTTCATTTCAATTAACTGCTTGCTGTTACCCATACAGAGTTCAACTTCAATAACTGGACGAGAGCTATGGGTATCCTCATCATCATCTGGGATGTCGTCAGCACGGCGTTTAATGCGGCTGATACGTGAAATAGGACGCTCAAATACTTCATCTGAGGCGCCTTCAATAGCCAACGTAAAACGGACCCAATCCTCACCATCTTTGGTGAATTGTTCAATATTGTGAGCGCTAAGGGATGAAGTGGCTGCTCCTGTATCCAGTTTGGCAGGTGCCTCAAGATTTAGTGAGGGAAGGCTAACATGTTCATTAAGCCCATAAATTGTTTTAGTCAAAGGCATACTGCTACCGAAGGCGTTTAGTGCGAATAGGCTGCAACATAAAGCAAAAAATCGAATCTTCATAAGTACCTAAGTAACTGCTGTTTGGGAAAGATAGCATTATCTTTGTTTTGCGTGTAAACACACACTTAATGGCGGACTATTCTAATCTTCCTGATTAAAAATAACCATGAGTATAGCGAAGGCTATTCAAAGTATAAAATAGCTAGTGATAAGCTAAATGCGGGCGTATTCTGGCAGAAAATACCCCAATATGCCTATCCTATATGTAGCCGCATGTCTCATATGAAAAGAGATGTGCTTATGAGTTCAAAAAAATATAGTTAAGAACCCTAACTGTGACCAATACTACAGAATCATTACAAAATAGCTCAACATTAGCAGAGCAGGTATTTAAACGCTTACAAAAAGCTATTATTGCAGGCGATATAGCGCCAGGCAGCAAGATTTCAGAACCAGAATTATCCAAAGCCTATGGCATTAGCCGTGGACCTTTACGTGAAGCTCTCCATCGTTTAGAAGGGCAGCGGTTACTGGTGCGTGTACCTCATGTAGGTGCGCGAGTGGTATCTTTAACAGCGGCTGAATTAATAGAGCTATATGAGATTCGTGAGTCGTTAGAAAGTATGGCATGCCGCTTAGCTGCCCAACGTATGACAGCAACGGAAATAGCTCAATTACGCACCTTGCTTTATGCCCATGAGCAAGATGCTTCTTTTCAGGCTGGAACAGGCTACTATCAACAAGAAGGCGACTATGATTTTCATTATCGCGTGATACAGGGCAGTGGTAATAAGATGCTAACTAAATTGTTATGTGATGAGCTCTATCATCTCGTGCGTATGTACCGTATACGTTTTTCTACCACACCGAATCGACCCGCCCAAGCTTATGTTGAGCATCATCGTATTTTAGATGCTATTGCAGAAGGCGATGGGGAATTAGCAGAGCTATTAATGCGTCGTCATATTGCCGCTTCTAGGAAAAATATTGAGAATTATTACGCGCAGCAAAGCAAACCTAAGTAGAAAAATATGACTCTATAGTCTACGACTTTAGAACAAATTTAAATGCCTTCTATTTTTGTAACTCATTGATATATAAATATTTTTAAGTACACCTAGAGTGTATGTGGCTATAGTCGTATAGCCGTCCTTCAGCGCAAGCACACATATTACCAATAACAGTTTAATCATTTTACAAAGCACAAATTAGTAAGGCAGTAGGACTTCAAGGCTTAACAGTTGCGCTCAGTGAGTATATGCAAAATGAAAGCAGAGAACTCTTTTGCTGTTTGCTAAGCGGGCTTTGCAATCGCTTGATAAAAAGAGGAATACAATAATGGCAACTGCAAAAAAACTGACTGGTGCTGGGCTTCGTGGGCAAATTGCTGGGCAAACTTCGCTGTCCACTGTTGGTAAAGAAGGGGCAGGCTTAACGTATCGTGGGTATGACGTACGTGAATTAGCACGTGAATGTCAGTTTGAAGAAGTCGCTTATTTATTGTTATATGGCGAGCTGCCTAGTGAGGCTCAGCTAGCTGATTATCAGGCACGTTTACAGCAAATGCGTGATTTGCCAAGTGCATTAAAAGAAGTATTAGAACGTATTCCTGCGTCTGCACATCCTATGGATGTAATGCGTGTGGGCTGTGCGACTTTGGGCACATTAATTCCTGAAAGCTCTTTTGCTGACCAAAATATAGTCGCAGACCGTTTATTAGCTGCTTTTCCAGCCATTCTGTTGTACTGGTATCATTACAGTCATTCAGGTAAGCGTATTGAATGTTCAACCAATGAACCAGATATTGGTGGTCATTTCCTCGCTTTATTGCATGGTCATTCACCTAGTGATTTACATCGTCGCGTAATGAATGTTTCATTAATTCTTTATGCAGAGCATGAGTTTAATGCTTCAACCTTTACTGCACGTGTTTGTGCCTCTACATGGTCAGATATGTATTCATGTGTAACTGGCGCTATTGGTTCGTTACGTGGACCTTTGCATGGAGGTGCTAACGAAGCCGCAATGGACTTGATTGAAAGCTTTAGCAGTGTGGAGCAAGCAGAAGCTGGCATTTTGCAAATGATGGCAGAAAAACAATTGATCATGGGCTTTGGTCATGCCATTTATAGCGAGTCTGACCCGCGCAATGAAGTCATTAAAGTTTGGGCTATGACCTTAGGGCAAGAAGTGGGTGATGATCTATTAGTGCCTGTATCACAAAAAATCGAACAACTAATGTGGGATAAAAAACGCTTATTCCCCAATGCAGATTTCTACCATGCCAGCGCTTATAACTTTATGGGTATTCCAACTAAGTTATTTACCCCTATTTTTGTTTGTTCACGCACGGCTGGCTGGGCAGCGCATGTGATTGAGCAGCGTTCAAATAACCGTATTATTCGTCCAAGTGCTGAATATGTAGGTGTTGAGCAACGCCATGTTACCCCACTAAACCAACGTAAATCGGCATAGGCTAAAAAGAATAAAAACCATAAAATAATGATCAAATAGCTTGTTTGTTGCTAGGTTGGATATTAGTTTAGAAGGCTGCCTTGTGCAGCCTTTTTTATGCCTGTAGGAAACTCATTATGTTCACATTTAATTTTAATGAAGTCATAGATCGTACTCACTCAGACAGTGAGAAGTGGCATAAATATGCTAATCAAGATGTGATTCCACTCTGGGTTGCAGATGTTGATTTTAAATCTCCACCAGCGGTTATTGAGGCACTGCAAACGCGTGTGGCACAAGGTGTATTTGGCTATGGCTATACGCCTCCAGAATTGATTGAAGTAATTGTTGAGCGTATGCATAAGCTCTATGACTGGAAAATTCAACCAGACTGGTTGGTGTTTCTCCCAGGCTTGGTGTGTGGTTTAAATTTATCTGTTCGAGCCTTTACCAAAGAAGGCGATCAAGTGATTACGCCTAATCCAGTGTATGGACCTTTTCAGCGCGCAGTTCGCCAGCAGCAACGTCAATTAGTAAAAGCACCACAAATACTGCAAGACACACGCTGGGTTATAGATCTTCAGGCTTGTGAACCTGCGGTAGAAGCTAGCGCCTCTATGATGATTTTATGCAATCCACACAACCCTGGCGGTACTGTTTATACTCGAGAAGAATTAACAACTCAGCTGGCATTTGCACAACAGCATAATCTTGTTATTTGTTCAGATGAGATTCATTGTGATCTTATCTTAGATAAAAAGGCGCGTCATATCCCTATAGCCTCATTAAGTCCCGATGCGGAACAACGCACTATTACGTTAATGGCGCCTTCTAAAACCTTTAATATTGCTGGTTTAGGTGCTTCTTTTGCGATTATTCCTAACGCACAATTGCGTAAAGCCTTTTGCCAAGAGAGACTAGGCTTTGTACCAAGTGTTGATATTTTAGCCTATGTTGCGGCAACAGCAGCTTATCGAGATGGGCAAGCTTGGCTTGAAGCACAATTAGATTATCTTCGGGGCAATTATCAACTAGTGCTGGAAAAAGTTAATCAAATGAAAGGTTTGCAATTGCAGCCGTTTGCCGCAACCTATTTGGCATGGATTGATGCCTCGGCGTTACCAGTGGCTAATCCACAAGCTTTTTTTGAACAGGCTGGCGTTGGCTTATCTGCGGGTAGTGAGTTTGGTGATCGACAGTTTTTACGCTTGAATTTCGGTTGCTCACGTCGCTTGCTGGAAACGGCTTTAGAACGTATGCAAAAGGCAATTGAACAACTATAAAAGAGAGCAAGATAGGTCAAGTTTTCATAAAGTTTGTTTGGCAAAGTAGCGGTTATGGAGGCTGCGATGACAAAGAAACAGCATGATATTTATACCCAGCGTTTTGCCAAGGTGCTGCACTATATAGAACAGCATTTGGATGAAACGCTAAGTGTAGAAAGCCTAAGTTGTGAGGCGCATTTTTCTGTATTTCATTTCCATCGACTATTTTCTGCGTATTACGGTGTTTCTGTAGGGCGCTACATTCAATGGTTGAAATTAAAACGTGCGTCTTATCAGTTGGCCTTTAATCATCATCAAAAAATTATTGATATTGCATTAGCGGCAGGCTTTCAAAGTCCTGAATCTTTCACGCGTGCCTTCAAACAAGCTTGCGGACAAAGCCCTAGACAGTTTCGTCAACAGCCAAACTGGCTGCAATGGCATGCCCGTAAGCCTAATCCTAATTATCAGAAGGTGCAGGTTATGGACGTAAAAATAGTTAATTTCCCAGAAACAAAGGTAGCTACTATTGAGCATAGAGGGGCGATAGAGTTAATTTTCCAGACAGCGGCAACGTTTTTTGAATGGCGAAAAGCAACAGGTTTATCGCCTGTGGCAACTAGTCAAACTTATGCTTTGGCGCCTTGCGACCCTCAAACCACAGAACCTAAAGATTTTAGATTCTCGCTGTGTGGAAGTGTTACCCAAGCAATTGATGAAAATAATAGTTATGGCATCAAAAACGCTGTTATTCCAGCAGGGCGTTGTGCTGTTGCTCGGCATTTAGGTTCGCATGATCGAATTAGTGATACGGCCTATTACTTGTACCGTCAATGGCTGTTAGAAACAGGTGAGCAATTGCGGGATTACCCTTTATTCTTTCAGTATCACAACTTTATTTATGATGTGGCTGAACATGAATTGGTGACAGATGTCTATTTGCCACTGGTATAACTCATGTCATCTAATAAAAGAGACGAACGCTTGCCACATGGCAAGCGTTTTTATTGTGGGAATTTTGTTTAATGCTGCAAAAAATAGATCATTATTTGCTCAACTTGCCAGCTAGCCAATGGACAGGGTTTAAACGCTTTTGCTTAGAGTTTGTTTTCTTTGGTATTAAAGAAGCGCGTGCCTGCTTATTTGCAGGCTTTTTCTTTTTAGCCTTGTTTCTAGTGCCAAAACAAGGTGTTTTAGGGCTGCCCCGCTATGATTTTTTATTACTATTAGCTGTCAGTTTTCAGTTGTTGATGCTTTGGCGTAGGTTGGAAACTTGGGATGAGTTTAAAGCTATCTGTGTGTTTCATGTGGTAGGTTTTGTCATGGAGCTATTTAAAACCTCTAGTGCTATTAGCTCATGGCAGTATCCAGATTTTGCCTACACCAAATTGTTTGGTGTGCCACTATTTACAGGGTTTATGTATGCTGCCGTCGGTAGTTATATTATTCAGGCTTGGCGCTTCTTGCAGGTGCGTATTGAGTTTTTCCCGTCTTATTGGTTGGCCACCTTAACTGCTATTTTAATTTACTTAAATTTTTTCACGCATCACTTTATTGGTGACTATCGCTGGTATTTAACAGCTTTTATTTTTGGCTTGTATGCGCGTACCTTTGTGTATTTCACGCCCTATGATAAAGAACGTAAAATGCCCTTGTTACTAGGTTTTATATTAATTGGTTTCTTTATTTGGCTGGCTGAAAACTTTGGTACATTTTTTGGTGTTTGGCAATATCCAGATCAACTAGGTGCATGGTCAGTGGTGCATGTGGGTAAGTGGATGTCATGGTCATTATTGGTCATAGTCACCTTTACTATTGTGGCCTATTTAAAACATATTAAAGCAACTATTACTGTTGCTAAATAATCAGCAAAAAGATTAATTCCCGTCATTACTTTTCTCTTTTGGTAAGATAAGGTTTGTTTCTCAACGCTAAGATGAAAGGTCACTGTTTTACATGAGCACAACCAAAAATGTGTTAGTCGTTGGCGCGCGTGGGTTTATTGCTGGCTATATTATTGCCGCCTTAGAGCAGGCAGGCTTTAATGTATTGCGTGGCGTGCGCAAAGCCAATGGTGAGCTTAGAGAGAATGAGCGCTATTGTGATTACAGCGCAATGAATACGGCACAAGAATGGCTGCCAAGCCTAAAAGATGTTGATGTGGTTGTTAATGCGGCCGGTATTCTACGTGAAACAGCTACGCAAAAATTTAAAGCTATTCATATTGTAGGGCCTTTAACGCTTGCAGATGCCTGTACACAAGCTGGTGTTAACCAGTTTATTCAAATTTCTGTATTAGGCAGTGCAGAAGATGGTGAATTTTTAGCGACCAAGCACGAGTTTGATCAACGCTTATTAGCCTTGCCATTAAAATCTGTTGTTTTACGCCCTTCGCTGGTTTACTCCAGTAGTGGCTCTTACGGTGGAACCTCGCTATTGCGAGCTATTGCTGGCTTTCCGTTAGTGGCTTTACAGCCAAGTGATGGTCATTGGCCGATGCAACCCATTGCCTGTGAAGATGTAGCACAACTGGTTGTACATGCCATTATAAATCAAACGCAAGGTCTGTTTGAGGCAGGCGGGCCAGAAGTTATGAGCCTGCATGAATACCAAATGCAATGGCGACGTTGGCTTAATATTGCAGGAAAAAAGGTTATTCCTTTCCCCCAGTGGTTTATTGCTGCACAGGTTAAGGTTTCTGATGTGATAGGTTCTGGCCCTATTGGCCAAACTATGTGGCGTATGTTGCAACGAGGTAATGTTGCGCAGCCACAAGCCTATGAAAAGCTAGCAAAAGACATTGGTTATAGTCCTAAATCACTAAAGCAAAATCTTAGTGCTCGCCCTAGTCAAGTACAAGATCGCTGGCATGCCCAGTTATATTTTTTAGCGCCTACTTTGCGCGTGATGCTGATTCTTGTCTGGTTAATTAGTGGTTACTTAGGACTGTTTACCGACGCTGGGCAAATTCAAGCTATGGCGATGAATTCCTTTTTAGAGAATTGGCAGCCTGCGCTTATGGCACGTATTTTTGGTGTATTTGACTTGTTGCTTGCGATTTGGCTAGCCACACCTTGGCGAACGCGTTGGGCCATTGGCTTAATGGGAGCAAGTGTTATTGGTTATAGTATTGTTTTAGGCATAACAGCCCCTTTATTGTGGCTGGATCCTTTAGCAGGGTTGGCTAAAAATCTGGTGCTAATTCCAGCTATTGCAGCACTTTGGATAATGACGGATCGTCGTTAATGCTGTACTTATTGCTAAAGTGGCTGCATATCTTGTCAGCCACTGTGTTAATGGGAACAGGTATTGGTATTGCTTTCTTTATGCTAATCGCACATTTGCGCCAAGATGTTGCACATATAGCACAGACGGCACGTACTGTGGTTATTGCCGATACTGTATTTACCGCTCCCGCAGCAATTGTGCAATTAGTGACGGGGCTGGGATTGGTGCATCTGATGGGGCTTTCACTGACTACTGGGTGGATTTTCTCCGCGTTATGGCTGTATTTTGCAGTGGGAGCTTGCTGGTTGCCTGTACTTTGGTTGCAACTGAAAATGCGCAATTTAGCCATGCAAGCGGCTGAGGAAAACCAGCCGATGCCTAACCAATATTATAAGTACACGCGTTATTGGATAGCCTTAGGCTGTCCTGCGTTTATCATGATGCTTATTATTTTTTATTGCATGGTATTTAAAGAGTTGGCTTTTACTTAATGGAGGCTGCGAGATAACCAAAAAGCCTGCTTAATTGGCTTTATACATAGCTAGCAGGTAATAAAGTAAAGACAAAATATATGCTATCCGTCAGTTATTCCAGATTAGCTTTACTGATCTGCACGCGCTAAAGCCTGGTGCGTTTAGAACAACGTACTTAAACAATATTCAATGAGAACGTTTTCTCCAGCACAGAGTAGTAGGTTCAAATAATAATGCCTTATTGTCGATAGGCATCAAAAAAATGTGACTAACTGTTAGCGTCTTGCTTAACAATACCTAAACAAAACTTATTTATTAGTCAAAAAACTAACCAGTGCGCATTCAGTGCTGCCAATCACTAATCTGCTCACGTAAAATAGAGTTCGAATTTTTTCAGTATTGTTTTTATTTGAAAGAGCTAAAGCTTAGTAATAATTAAAAACTTTAAACTAAGTCTTTGGTTGTCTTATGATCAAGGATGTCGAGATTATATGCAGTCCTCAGTTAAAGCCTACTTAAATCCCAGAAACCTATTGTGGCTTATGCTGGCTTTAGTGCTAGTGCGTTTATTATTGGCGTACTTTTTACCTATTGCAGACACCACAGAAGCACGTTATGGCGAAATTGCGCGCAAGATTTTAGAGCGTCAAGATTGGATTGTGCTATGGCATGGCGATGAGGATCCTTTTTGGGGGAAACCACCCTTAGCCTTTTGGCTTTCGGCGATCAGTATGGCGCTATTTGGAGTTAATGAGTTTGCAGCGCGCTTACCAGCATTTATCTTAAGTTTAGGAACAATCGCTTTAGTGATGCACTTTGCAGCAATCCAAAAGCGCCAGCTAGATTATGCTTTGACTAGCGGATTAGTATTGTTCAGTAGCCTGTTATTCTTTTTGTTTTCCGCCACTGTGATGACGGATATCGCCTTAATCTTCTGCATTACTTTAAGCCAAATTAGTTTTTGGTATGCCATGACAGACAAGGGCCGCGTGTGGCGTTATGTATTTTTTGCAGGACTGGGCTTTGGCTTATTAGCTAAAGGGCCGTTAGCTGTTGTTTTGGTAGGTTTTCCTATTTTCTTTTGGGTGCTTATTCGTAACCAATGGCTTATGTTATGGAAAAAACTTCCTTGGATTACGGGCACCTTATTAGCGGCCTTTATTGCTGTGCCGTGGTACGTAATGGCTGAGCAACAAAGCCCTGGTTTTTTAAATTACTTTATTATTGGCGAGCATTTTGGGCGCTTTCTCGATGCCGGTTGGGAGGGTGACCGTTATGGTTGGGCGCATGAAACCGCACGTGGTGCAATTTGGGAATATTTTTTACTTGCGATTTTACCTTGGTGCTTAGGCTTGCTACGTTTGAGCAAAAGTCGACAAGTGCTAAGCCAAGTGCTGCCTAAAGCCAAGCAGCATATACAAGATGATTGGTTGTTCTATGTTTTCTTATGGATGCTGGCTAGCCTGTTATTTTTTACTCTATCACGCAATATTATTCTGCCTTATGTATTGCCAGCATTGCCGCCAGCAGCTTTGTTACTCACAGAGTATTTGTATAGTGAAAATGAAAAGTTTCGCCGCATCTTGGTCTTGCTAGGTAGTGGTCTCACCTTAGTATTAGGTGTGGTGCTATTAGTTGCGTTAACCATGCCAAGTACTTTAAGCAAGTTTAATACGTATAAACCCGTAGTGCAGTTGCTCAAAACAGAAGACTATAACAGGTTATATATTTGGCAAAAACGCAATTTTTCCGCCGAGTTTTATACTGGCAATAAAGTGCAATATGTAGCAGACAGCACGGCATTACAGCAATTAATTAATCAACAACAACCTTTCTATTTGGTCGTACGCGAAAAAGAGTTGGCACAGTTAGGTCAAGTTCGCGAGCAACTAACGAGCTGGTTAAATCTAAAAGTGGATGGAAAGGCGCATGTTATTTTGACTTATAAGGTGAATTAATATGGTAGTGGATGAAGCTAAACTTATTTATAGCCGCCAGACGCGACCGCAAGATCCGCTTATTTCCTGCATTATCCCTATGTATAACGAGCAGGAAAATATCGTCAAAATGTTGAATTGTTTATCTTCACTTTTTCAACAGAACCATTATCGCTATAACTTTATTGTAGTAGATGATGGCAGTGCAGATAACAGTGTGCCTACTGTTATGCACGAGCTAGAAAACTTTCCTGTTACCTTGGTGCAGTTGTCACGTAACTTTGGTAAAGAAACAGCACTTACAGCGGGTTTGGACTATGCTGATGGTGATGTGGTGGTGATGCTGGATGCTGATTTTCAGCACCCTCCTGAAATGATCCCAATCTTTATTGAGCATTGGCGTCAAGGTTATGACATGGTCTACGGTGCGCGTAAAAATCGTGACCAAGATAGCTTTCTGAAAAAGCTATTTACAGGCGCTTTTTATGCTTTAGTTAACTGGGGCGCACCTATTAAAATGCCAGAAAACACTCAGGATTTTCGCGTATTAGATCGCAGTATTTTAGAAGCCCTAAAGCAAATGCCAGAGCGTAATCGCTTTATGAAAGGTATTTATAATTGGGTCGGTTTTAATCAATTAATGGTGGAAACCGAAGTGCATGAGCGCCAAGCTGGTGAGTCTAAATTTAACTTTCGTTCTTTATGGGGCTTAGGTTTAACTGGGCTGACCGCCTTTTCTAATGCACCGCTAAGACTTTCCACTTATACCGGATTTATTATCGCCCTAAGCTCTATGGCTTATGCGGGCTTTACGACGTTACGTGAGCTACTTGATTATCCAAGTCCTGATGGCTGGCCAACACTGGCTGTATCCATTACCTTTTTAGGGGGCGTACAGCTGATAGCCATTGGTATTTTAGGTGAATATATAGGACGTATTTATGATGAAGTAAAACGACGTCCCATTTACTTTACAAAGATGGTACGGCGTAGCCAAAAATTAGCTGACAAAGCAAATACTCTGTCAGTAGAGAAAGAATGAAGCAGCTGATTTTTTTCCTTGCTGTCGGAGGTACGGCTGCACTGGTGCATTTATTGGTGGTGGCAGCTCTTGTGCCTTGGTTTGAGCTATCACCACTATGGGCCAATCTAGTTGGCTTTTTGTTGGCTTTTCAAGTGAGCTATTGGGGACATCGTTGTTTAACCTTTAAAGCTCAAGCCCAACAAACAACGCACAAGCAAGCCATGTCTAAGTTTTTTGCAGTAGCTGTTGGTAGTTTTTGTTTAAACCAAGGCTTATATGCAGGGCTATTAGCCTTTACTGGTTTAGATTATCGTGTAGCACTCTTTATTGTGCTGTTTGTCGTTGCTGTTGTTACTTTTATGATTAGTAAAGTATGGGCGTTTAACGCCAAAGGGGAAACTCAATGAAGCGCGTTACGCTCTGTGCTGATGATTTTGCGCAATCGCCTGCTATTAGCCAAGGTATTTTACAGCTGATTGAGCAACAACGAATTCATGCTACCAGTGTGATGACTCAGTCGCCTCATTGGGCAGCCTTAGCCCCAGAGTTAAAGCAGGTTGCACAGGGTAAAGCTGATATAGGGCTGCACTTTAATTTGACCCATGATTTTGGACAGGGCGCACATAGCTTGGGCGCTTTGTTGATGAAATCTTTTTTACATCTATTACCCGTAAATCAATTAAAGGATGAATACCTGCGTCAGATTGATTTATTTACCCAACATTATGGCTGCCTGCCAGATCATATTGATGGTCACCAACATGTGCATGCATTTCAAGGGGCAAGGCAAGCGCTATTTGCAGCTATTGATGAGCGTTGGAAACATACAGAAAAACCTTATCTACGCGCGCCTGATCGGCTTATTAAAACCAAAGACAGCTCATTTAAAGAGTGGGTACTTAAACGCAGTGCTGCGTATTTTTATGCACAAGCAAAGGCTAAAGGCTTTACTGTGACAACTCACTTTGCAGGTATTTATGCGTTAACGCCAGAGGATAATTTTGCTCAGCGTATGGCGTATTGGTTAGATATCTGCCCTGACCATACGTTAATGATGTGCCACCCTGGGGATGTGTTAGGTCGACAAGATATAAGTGATCCCATCGAAGAAGCCAGAGCCGTGGAGTTTAATTATTTAGCCAGTGATGAGTTTGCGGCATTTATTCAAGAAAAAAATATTGTGCTGCAACCTTTTATTTAACAGGCTCAGCTTTTTCTACGTTTAACTGCACTTTATAGTAACTGACAGAGCTACCACACATACTGGGCCTTGAGGTATTACTCAGTTTAATGGCGTAGCGCCCATGTTTCTCAGGAGTTCCAGAAACCTGTAGCCAAACATTAAGTTCTCTTGAAGGTGTGATATAGGCAGGGGTATAAGCAGACCAGTTACCATTTTTGTCTTGCCCCAGAAGTTCAGCTGTTAAGCCTGCGGGCAAATTATTGGCCACTTCTTCTATACCAAATCCAGAATCTGTTTGAATCATTATTTTCTGCTGATAGGATGTGCCTTCTTGAGCGTTAGGTAAGTTTAGTTTTTTACTGGGGCTGAGTGCATCGCTAGCAGAGCCAAGAATACAACCCGTACCAATAATGATTTCTCCACACCCTGATAAAAGCGATAGCGTTAAAAGACCAATCGTAAACTTGCTAGAAGGTACTAAATTCATGCCGTGTCGTTTTAAAACGAAAAATAGACTGTACAAGTAGGCGCTATAAAACGCAATTGACGGCAGGCAAGGTTGAACAGCGGTAACCAGATTATGGCTACCGCATGGATTAGCCCTTAAGCCTGTGCACTTAAGTTGCGCAAGTTGGCTTGTTCCGTATAGCGTTGGCGTAGTTCGCGCTTTAATAGTTTGCCAGCGCTATTTTTAGGCAGTGCTGTTTCAAAGATAAAACGTTTAGGGATTTTAAAGGCGGCCAGATATTCTTTGGAAAAGGCTAATAGCTCTTTTTCATTCACTATATGGCCGCGTTTTACTACGATAACAGCAGTGACGGCTTCTCCCCAATGCGGATCAGGCAAGCCTATAACAGCCACTTCTTCAACAGCTTTGTGGGTATAGAGCACTTCTTCAACATCTCGGCTAGCTACTAGTACGGCGCCGGTATTAATCACATCTTTAATACGGTCAACCACATATAAGTAGCCTTGTTCATCCATATAGCCAAGATCACCAGAATGGAACCAGCCATTGCGAAAACAGTCTTCAGTGGCTTTAGGATTATTCCAATAACCTAGCATGAGCTGAGCAGATTGGTGGACGATCTCTCCTTGCTCGTAGGCTTGGCAAGGTGTTCCCGTTTCTGGATTAACAATACGTGTGCGTACGGACTGAGTCGGTTTTCCAGCAGAAGCCAAACGTCCTTGGTGCTGATTAGGCGCTAGTACGGTGGCTAATGGCGCCATTTCGCTTTGTCCATAACAGTTATACAAACCAGCTTGCGGTAGTAATTCACTTAGTTCTTGGGCAATGGCTTCGGGCATGATGGAGGCGCCATAGTAGAGTTTGTTGAGCTGCTTTAGTTGGTTGGGATTAAAACTAGGGTGGCGTAATAGATTAATCCACACGGTTGGCGGTGCAAACACGGCATTAATGGCATTGCTTTGTATCACGTTAAGCATGTTTTCAGCCCCCGCATTATCTAAAATCCAACTAGTGCCACCCGTTAGTAAGGTCGGCATGGTAAATACATGCATTTGTGCTGAGTGATAGAGCGGTAGTGCTGCGAGGGCGACATCGTCCTGATTAATAGCTAAGTGTAAAAAGCAGCTTTGGTATTGGCTAAAAAAGCTGTTGTGAGTGTGCATAGCCCCTTTAGGGTCTGAAGTAGTACCCGAGGTGTAGAGAATTTGTACGACATCTTCG
The DNA here is from genome assembly GCF_047470865.1 of Pseudomonas sp. F1_0610. Classification (NCBI taxonomy): domain Bacteria; kingdom Pseudomonadati; phylum Pseudomonadota; class Gammaproteobacteria; order Pseudomonadales; family Pseudomonadaceae; genus Pseudomonas; species Pseudomonas sp. F1_0610. The sequence goes on along the minus strand of NZ_JAZDRH010000011.1, from coordinate 34,310 downwards.
GCATCTAGTTCTACTTCAGGTGCCTCTTGATTACCGGGATTGAGCGCCCAAGTTAAAATATCTTGGGCGAATGGGCTATGCTGGTCTTGCAGGCTGCCCACATGCTCAATATGTAAGCTTTCATTGAGGGCGGCAAAATGAGAATGCAGGGCGTTGTCTAAAAACAAGGCTTTAGCCCCAGATTGCTTTAATAAAAAGGCCAGCTCACGATCAACTAACGCAAAGTTTAATGGCACATGAATTAAGCCGGCCTTGCAGCAGGCGAGCCATAAAATTAAATAAGCATCTGAGTTTTTGCCATAAGCTGCTACTCGGTCGCCTTTTTGTAAGCCTAACGCGAGTAGGTGATTGGCGACTTTATGGCTGGCAACATTAAGAGCGCTAAAGCTCCAATGGCGATTATTAAATACCACAGCCATTTTATTGGTAAAGCGCTCACTCACTCGAGTCAGCGCATCACCTATGGTATTTCGACGTGCACGTTGCACAGTATTCGTATTCATCATAACCACTCCTTTTTATTGTTGTTTTCGGTGTGGCAAGTTCAATAGATGCTGCTTATTGAGCTCGCTCCACGATTAATGCAATACCTTGTCCACCACCAATACACATAGTAATTAAGCCGTAACGACCTTGAGTGCGCTCTAATTCGTACAGTGTTTTTACTGTTAAAATGGCACCTGTTGCCCCTACAGGATGACCATGGGCAATGGCGCCCCCATTAGGGTTAGTTTTATCTAATGGCAAGCCTAGCTCTTGTGCTACAGCTAAAGCCTGTGCAGCAAAGGCTTCGTTAGACTCAATAACATCTAAATCGGCGATACTTAGTTTAGCTTTAGCTAGTGCTGTTTTTACGGCTGGAATAGGGCCTAAGCCCATTAATTTAGGATCAACACCAGAGAAAGCGTAGCTAACAACACGTCCTAATACTGGAAGCTGGTTAGTGGTTGCGTTAGCAGCAGTGGTCATAACCACTGCCGCCGCCGCATCATTTAAGCCAGAAGCGTTGCCGGGGGTGACAATGCCATCTTTCTTAAAAGCCGGTTTTAAACTGGCAAGCGATTCAAGTGTGGTATCACCTCGAACATGCTCATCTTGGGTTAATGAAATTGTTTTGCGCCCTTGATTAACTTCCACGGGCACTATTTGCGTTTGCCAGTAGCCTTGTTCTTGGGCGCGTGCTGCACGTTGTTGGCTAGATAGTGCTACTTCGTCAATTTGCTGGCGCGTTAGTTGGTATTTTTCGGCAATATTTTCTGCGGTGATGCCCATATGCCCACTATCAAAAGGATCGCTTAGAATACCAAGTGTCATATCCGTAACTTGACTATGCCCCATGCGTAAGCCTTCACGTACACGAGGCAATACATAAGCCCCTTGACTCATGCTTTCCGCGCCGCCAGCCAGTACCATTTGGCTATCACCTAGCTGCAATAGTTGGGTGGCACTAATAATTGCCTGTACGGATGAGCCACAAAGGCGGTTTACATTAAAGGCAGCGCTACTGTCAGGAAGGCCTGAATTAAGCGCAATATGGCGAGCAAGATAGGCATCGGCAGGGCCAGTGGTAATAATATGCCCAAAAACACTGTGATCGATATCTTTTGCATTCACCTGGGCACGTTTAATGGCTTCAGTGGCGGCAATAGTGCCTAGTTCAGCCGGTGTTAGGCTGCTTAAACTACCTAAAAAACGGCCGATAGGCGTGCGCGCAGCACCAACGAAAACAACATCAGTATCTTTAAAAGCAGACATAATAATTCCTTTAAGCCTTGCCCAGCATGGAGCGAGCGATAATTTCTTTCATAATTTCTGAGCTGCCTGCATAAATAGTTTGCACGCGAGCGTCAGCGTAAAAGCGTGAAATAGGGTACTCACGGGTATAACCATAGCCGCCAAATAGCTGTAAGCATTGATCTGAGATACGGCATTGCATTTCAGTCAGTTGCAGCTTTAAAACGGCAGCCTCAGTAGTATCCATTGTCTGCGCTTGATAGTGTGTTATGCACTGCTGTAAATAACTGCGTGCCATTTCAATATCGGCTTTAATTTGTGCTAATACAAAGCGTGTATTTTGAAATTGTGCAATGCTTTGGCCAAAGGCTTTGCGCTGCTGTACATAATCCACTGTAATATTTAATGCGCCTTGCATAGCACCTAATGCTTGAGCTGCCACGCCTAAGCGTTCGCGTGGTAATTCTTGCATTAAATACATAAAACCTTTATCGCATTCACCCAACAAAGCATCATTGGAAAGCTGTAGGTTGTCGAAAAATAGCTCAGCTGTATCGCTACAATGTTGGCCAATTTTCTCAATAGATTGGCCACGACTAAAGCCTTTCAATTGCGTATCCACTAAAAACAGCGAGATACCTTTAGCACCAGCGTGATTGTTGGTTTTAGCACACACAATCACTACATCAGCATTAATGCCATTGGTGATAAAGGTTTTGCTACCATTTAATAACCAACCTTTTTCGTTTCGTACGGCACTGGTACGCATAGCCGCTAGATCACTACCCGCACTGGGTTCAGTCATAGCAATAGCACCAATAGCTTCACCACTGATTAAGCGAGGTAGCCATTGTTGTTTTTGCGCTGGATTTCCAATGTGCAAAATGTAGGGCATCACAATATTAGCGTGAATGTTGTAAGCACTGTTTAGCCCACCAAAACCAGCCAAGCCAAACTGTTCAATAATCTGTAGTGGAAAATGAATATCTGCCGCGCTACCACCATACTCCTCAGGCATATCCATACCCAGTAGGCCAGCTTCACCTAAGGTACGCCAAAAGGCTTTGGGGATAAGATGGTTAGTTTCCCACGTTTCATAAACTGGGCTGATGTGTTGCTCAATAAAGCGTTGCACACTTTCTGCCAACATCTTGAGTTCATCGTTATGCGCTGACATAGGCCACCTGTTTTTGTTGTTTTAAGCATTTAACGCTGATTAGCCTTTGATCTGAATGACACATTAGGACGAAATGTTTGACTATAGAGGTCAGAGCGAGGAGGGCTTATGTATCAAGAAAAACGCTATATTGCTTATCATTACTGGCTCACTTGCAAAACAGCCGCTGAAAAACTAGGTGTTTCTGGCGCTGAGCTGCTACAAAAGTCCAATGTAGATATCAGCTTATTAACCGAGCCTAGATTAATTACACCCAGTGAATTACATCGCTTAATTCATCAATTATGGGCGGTAAATCAAGATGAGTTTATGGGCATGGCAGAAGGTTTTTGTCAGCAGGGGCAGTTTGCCTTGATGCTGGAATATGCAGCAAGTGCACAAAGCCTAGGTGCAATGCTAAAACGAAGCTGCAAATATTATGCGATTAATCAGCCGATGGTACAGGTGACTTTGGCGGCATTGCCTCAAGATAGAATCAAACTTACCTTAGATTTGCGTAATAAAAACTATGACTTTGCCCATATGCTGCAAGAGTTTTTAATGTTGTCATGGCTGCGCTGTAGTAGTTGGCTGGTAGGGCAGCAATTACCAATACAGCAGAGTTGTTTTGCCTATGCCAAGCCTGCCCATGCTCAAGAATATTCTAAGATGTTTGCCGGTGAGTTGGTTTTTAAGCAAAAAGAGTGCGCTTTTATTTTTAATGCTAATTGCTTGCAGTGGCCTTTAGTTCGCTCGGCTGAAGAGGTGAAAAAGTTTTTAGGGCATATGCCGGCGGAAATTTTTCATTATGTGGTGGCCGATGAAAGTATCAGTGCGCAATTGCGTTTGTTATTGCACAAGTATGACTATGCAGAGTTTCCTGATTTAACGGCATTGGCTGATTTATTATTTATCAGCCCAAGAACTTTAAGACGCAGGTTACAGGCAGAAAATACTAGCTTACGGGCTATTAAAGACAAATTAAAACAAGAGCTAGCCTACAATTTATTAACGGATGAACATGTTTCTATAAGCTATGTGGCTAGTCGTTTAGGTTTTTCTGAGGTAGCGGCTTTTTGTCGCGCCTTTAAGCGTTGGACAGGGCATGCACCAACACATTGGCAGGTTAATTTAACGGAAAACTAAGCGCATTCGCTGGTTTAGTTATTTGCCGATAGCGCTTAAATATTGAACCATTACATCAAACGTAAGTTGCTGAAAACTTAGTTAAAAAGCGAGTTTCTTTGAAAAAACGTAGTGAGTTTTATTGTGCTGGGTAGGCAATATCCACTCAGCACATCAGTAACACAGTGCAGCATTTATTTAAAACGCCGCTCAATGCCTTTCTCAACCAGAATTTTTGCTGAAATTTCTTCAACAGAAAACTGGGTTGTATTAATAAAATTAATATTCTCACGTTGGAATAAGGCTTCCACTTCACGCACTTCAAACTCACATTGGGCAAAGCTAGCATAGCGGCTGTTAGGTTTGCGCTCATGGCGAATGGCAGCTAAACGCTCAGCCTCAATTGTTAAGCCAAATAGTTTTTGGCGATAAGGTTTGAGTGAATTAGGTAGGGTTAGCAAGTCCATATCTTCTTCCGTTAAGGGATAGTTGGCTGCCCGAATACCATATTGCATCGCCATATATAAGCAAGTAGGGGTTTTACCGCAGCGAGATACACCTACAAGAATAATATCAGCGCTGTCATAGTGACGCGTACGCGCACCATCGTCATTTTCTAACGCAAAGTTTACTGCTTCAATGCGCTGCATATAGGTATCGTTTTGCTTAATTGAATGCGATTTTCCAACGCTATAAGACGAACTTTCATTGAGCTCGGTCTCTAACGGATTCAAAAAAGTTGAGAAAATATCCAGCTTAAACGCATTGGCTGTGGCAAGTATGTCGCGAATTTGTGGGTTTACTATTGTATCAAAAACAATAGGACGACTTTTTTCTTGTTCTGCTACCGCGTTAATTTGCTGTACCATCGCAAGTGCCTTTTCGGTAGTATCAATGTACGGACGCGTTAAGCGGCGAAAATCGATATTGCCAAATTGAGCCAACAAGCTCTGACCTAATGTCTCAGCGGTGATACCTGTACCATCAGAGATGAAGAATGCAGTGCGTTTCATGCTAACAAAGGCCTTAGTGAGAGAAGTTTTCACGGCACAAGGACTTACCAGTCCTTAAGCTTTGAGATTATTGTGGCTTATTTACCCCAAACAATGCCAGAACTTAAATAATAAACTCTGGTAGGAACACAGTCATAAAAGTGGAGAAAGCACCTTGGTTGAATACGTAGTTTCCCTCGATAAGCTTGGAAAGCATGACGTCGAACGAGTAGGTGGTAAAAATGCTTCCCTAGGTGAGATGATTAGTAACTTAGCTGGCGCTGGGGTTTGTGTACCTGGTGGTTTTGCTACTACTGCTCAGGCTTATCGTGATTTTCTAGAACAAAGTGGATTGAACCATCGTATCCACGAGGTGCTAGACACACTTGATGTTGACGATGTGAATGCGTTGGCAAAAGCAGGTGCACAAATCCGTGAGTGGATCATGCAAGCTGAATTCCCAGCGCAATTAGATGCCGATATCCGCAGCGCTTTCGCACAAATGTCAGCTGGGCATGATATTGCAGTGGCTGTACGCTCATCTGCCACAGCAGAAGACTTGCCCGACGCTTCTTTTGCAGGTCAGCAAGAAACCTTCCTCAACATTCGCGGTGTTGATAACGTCATTCGTGCTGCCAAAGAAGTTTTCGCTTCATTATTTAATGATCGCGCTATTGCCTACCGTGTGCACCAAGGCTTTGACCATAAATTGGTCGCTTTGTCTGCCGGCGTGCAACGTATGGTGCGTTCTGAAACAGGCACAGCGGGCGTTATGTTTACGTTGGATACTGAGTCTGGTTTCCGTGACGTGGTCTTTATTACGGGTGCTTACGGCTTGGGTGAAACTGTTGTGCAAGGTGCAGTTAACCCTGATGAGTTCTATGTACATAAACCAACCTTAGCGGCGAGTAAGCCAGCTATTTTGCGTCGCAACCTTGGCAGCAAAGCCATTAAGATGATTTATGGTGATGAAGCCAAAGCCGGTAAATCAGTTAAGACGGTTGATGTGGATATGGCTGAGCGTATGTGTTTTGCGCTAACAGATGCCGAAGTGACTAATCTTGCACAGCAAGCCGTTATCATCGAAAAACACTATGGCTGCCCAATGGATATTGAATGGGCTAAAGATGGTGACGATGGCAAGCTGTATATCGTACAAGCGCGTCCAGAAACCGTAAAAAGCCGTTCTAATGTCAATGTGATGGAACGCTATTTACTAAAAGAAAAAGGTGAAGTGCTGGTTGAGGGGCGTGCCATTGGTCAGCGCATTGGCGCAGGCCCAGTGCGTATTATCCGTGATGTGTCAGAAATGGATAAAGTACAGCCAGGTGATGTATTGGTTTCAGATATGACAGACCCTGATTGGGAGCCTGTAATGAAGCGCGCAAGCGCTATTGTCACTAACCGTGGTGGACGCACTTGCCATGCTGCTATTATTGCTCGTGAATTAGGTATTCCAGCCGTGGTTGGTTGTGGCGATGCCACAGATCAGCTAAAAGACGGGCAGGGCGTTACTGTTTCTTGTGCGGAAGGTGATACCGGCTATGTCTTTGCCGGCCAACTTGGTTTTGATGTGCAATCTAGCTCAGTGGATGCAATGCCAGACTTACCGTTCAAAATTATGATGAACGTTGGTAATCCTGATCGTGCCTTTGATTTTACCCAACTGCCAAACGCTGGCGTAGGCTTGGCGCGTCTTGAGTTTATTATCAACCGCATGATTGGCGTTCACCCTAAAGCATTGCTGAACTTTGACAGCATTCCTTTTGATGTGAAAGACAGCGTAGAAAAACGTATTGCTGGTTATGCCAGCCCTGTTGATTTTTATGTTGAAAAATTGGTGGAAGGTGTAAGTACACTGGCAGCGGCTTTTTGGCCGAAAAAAGTCATTGTGCGCTTGTCTGATTTTAAATCCAATGAATATGCCAACCTAATTGGCGGTAAGCTGTATGAGCCTGAAGAAGAAAACCCAATGTTGGGCTTCCGTGGCGCATCACGTTATATCAGTGACTCTTTCCGCGATTGCTTCGAGCTTGAATGCCGTGCAATGAAAAAAGTACGCGAAGAAATGGGCTTAACCAACGTTGAGTTGATGGTGCCATTTGTACGTACTTTAGGTGAAGCTGAACAAGTGATTGAGCTATTAGGTCAATATGGCTTAAAACGGGGTGAGAATGGTCTGCGCGTGATTATGATGTGTGAGCTACCATCAAATGCGTTATTGGCAGATGAATTCTTAGAATTCTTTGATGGTTTCTCCATCGGCTCAAATGATATGACTCAGTTAACGTTAGGGCTTGACCGTGACTCAGGCATTATCGCGCATCTGTTTGATGAGCGTAATCCTGCTGTCAAAAAGTTGTTAGCTATGGCCATTCAAGCCTGTAACAAAGCAGGTAAATACATAGGTATTTGCGGGCAAGGACCTTCAGATCATCCAGATTTAGCCCGTTGGTTAATGGAGCAAGGCATTGAAAGTGTGTCTTTAAATCCTGACTCAGTGCTTGATACGTGGTTCTTCTTGGCCGATCAAAGTAAGTAACTTGCCTTAATGTCAAAGAAAAGCCCAGCTAATGCTGGGCTTTTTTATGCTGTGTAAGTTAAGCCAATAAGCTTTGTTGTGCTAATAATCCAGCACTAAGAAGTAAGCTGACCAGTGTTAATGGAATGATGACTTTGCCTTTATAGCTAAGAAAAAACATTATTATAAGAGAAGCAAAGGTGAGCAAGGTAAGCCACAGAGCAATACCTATACTCATGCCAAGAGTGAGATAACACGGGTAAATGGCAGCTAATAAAATGGCATAGCCTAACCAAAGCGAGGCTTTATGCCATTGGCCTTTACGTTGACAAATTTGCTCATAGTGTTTAGGCATATTGAGCGCAATAAGTACAAAGCCAAGTAAGCACAGGCTGAGACTAAATAAAATCATACGGCTAGCTCCACCTTTGTTTTCACAGGCTGTTTACGTATGGCTGGCTGATGCTTCTTCACTTTCAAATAGCCCCAATAACTTAAGCCCGCAAAAGCAACTAAGGTCAAATCAAAGGAAAAAATAATCCACTGGCTTGCCTGAATGCTGTTGAAAAGATGGAAGCTGCTAAAGGCGATATTGTAAACAGGCAGTAGCGCGCAGGCTAACATGCAGAACAACAATTGATCCATCCAAGCTTGCTTGTGGCTACGGAAAATAGGGTGAATAAAGCATGCGAGCCATACCAAGAAAAAGACATTAATTTCCCATGTTGAGCGCTCGGCCATGGTTGCAGGTATTAAACGGTTAGCATAGAAATAGCCGAGAGTGGCAATAGCTAATCCTGTAATAGTGCCAAGGTTAAGGATTTGCACGAATCGAATATTACGCGGCAAGCGTGCTTGTTTTTTACTTTGAGCTTGGCGTTTAACGACCCAAATAATCAACCCAGTTGCTACCATAGCTGTGCCAATCCAGCCACTAATAAAGAACAGCCAGCGCAATGGGGCATCAGCAAAACGTAATAAGTGTAAGCTGGTGAACACATTATAAATAGCTGTTGAAACAGCATTAGGCTGTGCTTCAATACGCTCTAGTAGCTCACCTTGTCCGTTATAAATAAGCCTTGCTCCCTGCCCCCGATTGATAATGCTATTAGCGCCTTTTTCGCGAATTTCAATGCGGCTGGCGGTGGTGTTTGGCTGTTGTATAGCAATATAACTAATAGGGCGCTCAAGAGCTTTTTGGGCATTATCAATAAGCTGATCAAAGCCTAGCATTGGCTGAGCCTGAGCGTCTTTTTGCATTGGCGTACTATTAAAGCGGCTTTTGAAAACTTCACTTTCATTAAAAAATTGACGGCTGTTTCCATCATAGACTTTATCTAAGCCGTAGGGCATAAAGATGAACATCAGCAACAATAAGCCGCTGTAGGTAATCATAAAGTGGAAAGGTAAGGCCAGTACGGCAGTGGCGTTGTGTGCATCAAGCCATGAACGTTGCCCTTTGGCAGGGCGAAAGGTAAAGAAATCTTTAAAGATTTTTTTGTGCGTAATTACACCGCTAATAATGGCAACAAACATAAACATAGTGGCTAAGGCAACTAGCCAACGGGCAGTTAAAACAGGTATGCCATAGAGCTGAAAGTGAAAGCGATAGAAAAAATTACCGCCACGCGTTTCTTGTGGGGTAAAGGTTTCACCTGTTTTCGGATTCATTAATAGATTAGTACCGGCACCACGTTCATCTTTTTCATCTTTGTCAAGATAATAAATCTGCGCTGTATTATTACGTTCCGAAGGCAGGGTAATTGACCAGCGCTGAGCATCAGGTGCAATCGTGTTTAAGCTATTAAGTGCCGTGCTGGCGGTATTTTCGTCAGCTTGCATACCATGCTGTGGCGGCTGCATCCAAACGCTAATTTCATCATTGAAGAAGCTCAGCGTACCCGTAAAGAAAATGGCATAAAGCAGCCAACCTACTAATACGCCCGACCATGTATGTAGCCATGCATTGGCTTGTCTAAAACTTAATGATTTTGCACCCACAGTCACACCATCCAAATCAATAAATAACTAACGAGGCAGGCGCTTAGAAACCACGCCCAAGCTTTCCAAATTGAAGCAGCGCAAAATGCCCACATAGCGATAGCGCCATAAATAAAAAAGGAAAGAATCATGGCTGTCATCACCGCTTCAGGTCGCTCAAAGGGTAAGAGCATAGTGAGGTTAATGGTGATAAGCGCTGTTAATAATAAGCCGCCAAAAATCGCAAAAATGCCGCGACTAATGAGGTCTACATAGGGGTTTGAAAGCCGTGTATAGAGTTTAGCGAACATAAAGCAACGTCAGTTTATTTAGTAGTTAGAAGGCAGAAGTCGCAAGCATAATCTAAATCCTTGCTAAATGATAATGATTATTTTTCACTAATTGGCTGAATGTGTATTTTTTACTTTTATATTCTTTAAAGGTGCAGCTAAATTATTTTTTATTTCTTGAAAATATAAAAAATTGCAGTAATCCGTTATTTGCTGTGGAAGCTAGTCTGAATTTTCAGCAATGCGCATTATTTGTGAGGTCTAGTGATTAAATCTTATGTTGAGTAGGTTTAGGTGCGGGCTTTATGCTACCTATAGCCGTCGATATTGAGCGCGATAAAGCATGAAAATCATAAATAAAGGCAATATTTTTACAGAATATACTACTTATATTGCACTCAAACGGGGCAGCGTGCTATTAAGCCTGTGCTGTTATGTCGAGCAGGTTTATCAGTAAAAACGGTATTAACCCAAATAAGCACCTAACCTAGTAGGTCTTACTTAGCATGTGTTATCTATACAACATAAACAGTTGAGTATATGATGCGCACCATCATTATTTTTCTTTTACTGCAAGGAGGTTTGCTATGAGTTTAGTTAATCCACTTTGCAGGTCTTTTAAGTAATATTCCCTTTCTAGACCTGCCCAATCTAGACGTTTAATGCCTAGCATTAAGCGCAGTTTTCATTCGTCTATGGAAAAACATAATGGGCAGTTCCCTTCAAGCGTGCCGTGTGCAAGGCGCGTTTTATATTGCTAATAGCGCAACTTGGATAGAGTCCAAAGCTATTGAACAATTAGAAATTACATCAAAATTACCTCATATGCTAAAAGCAGTAGGTATGCCTGATTTACATCCAGGTCGTGGCTATCCTATTGGCGCTGCATTTTTTAGCGTGAATCACTTTTACCCTGCTTTAATTGGAAATGATATTGGTTGTGGTATGCGTTTTTATCAAACTGATTTAAAGCTAAGCAAATACAGTTTAGATAAATTAGTACAAAAAGTAGGCAATATTGATAGACCACTACTGGCGCAAGATATTGCGCAAAACTTTCCTGAGCTACCAGCATTAGCTGATGGTACATGGGCTGATGGCACTATTGGTGGTGGTAATCATTTTGCAGAGTTGCAAAAGCTCGATAAGGTTTATCATCCAACCATAGCACAAGCCTTAGGGTTATCCAGCAAGTGCTATCAACTGTTAGTGCATAGCGGCTCACGTGGTATTGGTCAGCACATTTTACAAGAACATGTGTTACGTTTTTCGCATGCAGGGTTAGCTGCCAATAGTGCGCCCGCCTTGGCTTATTTAGCCCAGCATGATTTTGCGCTGCAGTATGCGCAACAAAATCGTGAGCTTATAGCCTTGCGCTTGCTCACTAATTTGCGAACCCAAGCGCGCTGCTTGTTAGATGTAACCCATAACTTTGTTGAGCATTGTGAAATTGATGCTGTGCAGGGCTGGTTGCACCGCAAAGGTGCTGCGCCTTCCACTTCAGGTTTGGTCATGATTCCAGGATCAAGGGGTGATTACAGTTACTTGGTGAAACCTACAAGTAATACAGCTGGCTTGTTATCACTGGCCCATGGAGCGGGGCGAAAGTGGATGCGTAAAGACTGTAAAGAACGCTTAAAAGATCGTTTTCGTCTACAAGACTTGCAGCGTACTTCGCTAGGAGGACGTGTTGTTTGTCAGGATCGTGAGCTGATGTATGAAGAAGCCCCGCAAGCTTATAAATCTATTGAAACAGTGATTGAGTCTTTATTAGAAGCAGGACTAATTGAATTGGTAGCACGTTTTGTTCCGGTATTGAGCTACAAGAAACAGGGAGATTGTTGCTAATGCCGTTAATTCAATTCTCCGCAGCACAAGGGCCAGCAGAATGCTGTTTGGCGGTTGATAAGGCGGTAAAACGTTTTTTACACGAAGCCAGTCAGTTAAAAGTGCAGTGCCAACTGATAGAGCGACAAGAGGAAAAACACTCACAGCTTCCACGTTCAATACTATTGATGATTAAAGGAGAGGCGGTTGATACGCTAATAGAGCGTTGGCGAGGTACTGTGCTGTGGATTGCGCAAAGCCCGTTTCGGCCTAACCATAAGCGTAAAAACTGGTTTATTGGCGTTGCAGTCTATACACCAAGTCAACCGGTCATGGACAGCGAAATTGAAATCCGCACCTGTCGAGCCTCTGGCGCCGGAGGGCAGCATGTCAATACAACAGATTCAGCGGTTCAAGTAACGCATAAAGCCTCTGGTATTAGTGTGCGTATGGAAGCAGAATCTAGCCAACATGCTAATAAGAAACTGGCTTTGCTTGTATTAGCACAACGCTTGGAAATTTTGGCTCAGGAGCATAAGGCGCAAGATAGAGCAGCTATGAGGATACAGCATCATCAGCTGCAATGTGGTGATGCCAGCCTAATATTTAAAGGTATGGCGTTTAACCTTCAAACATAATAGTGCATTAAAAAATCTGACGTTGCACTTGGCGCGGGGTTAAGCCAAATAGGCGTTTAAACGCAGTGGCGAAGTTACTACTGCTGGAATAACCGGCTAAAAGTGCAGCTTCAGTAATACTAATATGTTGTGTTTCTAATGCTGTTTTTGCCTGAGTCAATTTGTCTGTTCGTAAGTATTCAAAAATACTCATTCCCGTGGCTAGTCTAAAGTGTTGCTGCAACGTAGTGCTATTGCTACCAACTTGTCGAGAAATTTCATCTAAAGATAGCTCTGTTGAGCTTTGGCAAGCTTTGAGGAGTTCTATAACGCGGCTAACACGTTTTTGTTCATAAGAGCTAAGCGCACTAATAGACTGCTCAGATCTAGGACTGAGTAAATTTAGTGCAGTGCTTGCTAATTCAATAGTTAAGCCTTGTATTAATAGACGTTGACAGAAATGATCAGGCTCTGTCATTAAAATACGTTGAGTCATATTCTCAATGGCGGCGCAATTTAGCACGCGCTGCTGCGTTAGGTGTTTTTGCTGAAAATCAATAATCTGCTGGTACTCTCTACAAGTGCTTAATCCCACATTTTCAAGCCATTGCTGTTCTAAACCTAAGACTAATTTCGAAACATGTTCTCCTTCATCGGCTACGCGCTGAAAAGACTCCTGCTCAGAAAAAGCCACTAATGAAATCTCACTAGTAATACTAGAGTTTGTAAGGCTACTGCCGAAAGTAAAGGCGGTATCACCATAAATGGCATGGCATTGGCCTTTGAGAACAATCAATAAGTTTATACGTGGGCTAATGGAAGAATGAGTGCAGATACTTTGTGTATGAGTACCATCTGTGCAGTGCATAGACAAACCATTTTGTAGCTGTGCGTACCTTAAAATGCCTTGGAAATGATGGCCTTTGTGCATGGGTACATGAGCTGTGCTGGTCACTGGCGTTACCTTATAAGAAAAATTGGCTAGCGCAAAGAAAAGACTGTCGCGCTCAAATATCTAAAAATAAATTATCGCATATGATAACAATTATCATTTGTTTTAAAAGTGGTGTTTTAAATTGGTTGATTTTAAATCACAAAAAAACACTGCGATTAAGAGCAAATCTTGCCTGTCGGCTGATGCGTACAGGCGCCTTTATTAAGGTAAATAGCAAATTCTTAGTTTTGTGGAGGCATGCTTTTAACGCGCTATTTACCTTAATTCTCTCAAGGCTGTAACAAACAAATTACTCAGAATGAGCCAGCTATTGCGATTTATCCAATAGCCATGATCTCGCTCGTTTTTAAATAATTGCCATCATCGAGGATCTATACATGAGTCGCAAAGGTTTGACGCTGCAACCCACGTTATTAGCTATATGTATTGCAGGGTTGAGTATGCAGGCATTAGCCAATAATCAAGAACCAGTAGAGTTAGGGAAAACCCTTGTTACAGCTCAAGAGGAATTAAAACAAGCTCCGGGTGTGTCTATTATTACGGCGCAAGATCTTGAGAAAATGCCCCCTGTAAATGATATTTCAGAGATTTTACGCAAACAGCCAGGGGTTAACTTAACAGGTAATAGTGGCTCAGGTGCTCGTGGTAACAATCGACAAATTGATATTCGTGGCATGGGCCCTGAAAACACCATGATTTTGGTAGACGGCAAACCTGTATCCTCACGCAATGCTGTACGTTATGGCTGGCGTGGTGATCGTGATTCTCGTGGCGACACAAACTGGGTTCCTGCCGACCAAATTGAGCGCATCGAAGTATTGCGCGGCCCAGCGGCAGCACGCTATGGCTCAGGCGCAGCCGGTGGTGTAATTAATATCATCACTAAAGGGACAACAGAAGAAGTACATGGAAATGTGACTGTATTTACAAATTTTCCTACGCATAAAGCTGAGGGAGCCACTAAGCGTATTGACTTTGGCTTAAGTGGACCGCTTTCTGAAAGTATTAGTTATCGTGTGTACGGTAACTTTAATAAAACAGAGGGTGATAAAGGGGATATAAATAAGAAAAATACTATAGGAAATTTTGTAACTGCTGGTCGAGAAGGTGTTCGTAATAAAGATGTCAATGGCTTGTTAAAATGGCAAGTTACACCAGATCAAATTATAGAGTTTGAATCAGGCTTTAGCCGTCAAGGTAATATTTTTGCTGGTGATAGTATGAATAATGCCGGCGGTGCTAATCCAGTAGCTGATCGAGCACCTTGGATTGGCCGTGAAACAAATATTATGTATCGAGAAAATTATGCATTAACACATCGTGGAGATTGGGATAATTTATCAAGCTTAAGTTATATCCAATACGAAAAGACCCGAAACCGCCGTTTAAGTGAAGGTCTGATGGGAGCAGTAGAGGGAAATATTAGTGGTGATGCTGAGTTTGGAACTATTACATTAGAAAATTACACAGTTCATAGTGAATTGCATGTCCCATTTTACTTTGGTGTAGATCAAATGCTGACTGTTGGTGCTGAATGGCAGCAGCAAAAAATGAATGATCCCGTTTCGAATAATCTTGATTTAAAAGGAAGTGGTGGCAACTTAGGTGTAAGTGATACCAATCGAAGCACCAAGGCTAAGTCAAATCTGACATCAATATTTATTGAAAATAATATGGCATTGGGAGCTCGTACTACACTTACTCCAGGTTTACGTTTTGATCATCACTCTCAGTCAGGTGATAACTGGAGTCCAGCGGTAAATATCCTACATGAATTGAATGATAATTTTACATTGAAAGCAGGTATTGCACGTGCTTACAAAGCTCCTAATCTTTATCAGTCAAATAACAATTATTTGCTCATGAGTGGAGGAAATGGTTGTTGGAATGTTGGTCCTGGAGGTTGTTATCTGCAAGGAAACGAAAAACTGAAGGCTGAAACTAGTGTTAATAAAGAACTAGGTTTGGAGTTTAAGAAAAATGGTTGGGCAGCAGGTATAACTTGGTTTAGAAATGACTATAAGAATAAAGTGCAAGCAGGCCATGAAACATTAGGGCTGACTGATAAAGGGCGTTATATTTTCCAGTGGGAGAATGTTCCTAAAGCTGTTGTTGAGGGGTTTGAAGGCAGTTTATTGGTCCCCGTTTCAGATAGTATGACGTGGACAACCAATTTTACTTATATGGTACAGTCGAAAGATAAGCGTACAAATGAGCCGTTATCAATTATTCCTAAATTTACAGTGAACTCAATGTATGACTGGCAAGTAACAGAGGCATGGTCTTTGAATGCTAATGTTTCTTGGTATGGCAAACAAACGCCACCTAAATACAGCTATCGTGGTGCTGAGTTAGAGGGAGATGCACGTCGCCAACAGTCACCATATGCAATCGCTTCTTTAGCAAGCACTTATAAATTCAATAAAAATTATCGTTTAACCGTTGGAGTGAATAACTTATTTGATAAGCGCTTATATCGTGAGGGAAATAGTGTTGTCGCTGGCGCTAAAACCTATAACGAGCCAGGTCGAGCGGTTTATACCTCAGTCACAGCTTCCTTCTAAAAATAAATCGTACTACCACAGCTTTAGGCACCTTTTTAGGTGCCTTTTTTATTTAAATCAAAGGGCATACAGATTGTGAACATCAATGCTGTGGTGCTGGACTATCTATGGAATAATAGAATCATTTTCACGCAGTAAGGCAAGGTTAGCTTATGTCCCATTTACTACGGATCATTATGATTCATGGCCACTTGGATGGTGTTGTTGAATTGTCTTTGGATGGGCACACGAATATATGTGGGACCAACGCTTCAGGGAAAACCACATTACAGCGATTAGTGCCAGTCTTTTATGGCGAGCTACCTAATAAGGTAGTGCCTAAAACACGCAAAAAATTTGATGAGTTTTATTTACCTCATCCAACCTCCTATTTGGTCTATGAGTATACCCGTGAAGAAGGTAATACCTGCCAGGTGGTGCTAACAAATAGTCGTGATGCCGGAGTTGAATACCGCTTTATTAGCGCACCTTTTGAACCACAACAGTACCTTCAAGAAACAGAAAATGGTCTGCAAGTCTTCACTAATGAAGAGTTTGCTAGCCATTTACGTGACCTTAAACGTCATTCCGAACATTTTGATTTTTCTTATAAAATTCAAGCCACCTCAGATTATCGTAGCGTTATACAAAATGATTTTAGCCAACTAAAAAACAGCCGAGATGGACTTAAATTACGGCAATTAGCAGCTCAGTTTAGCTTAGTCAAGGCTGGACATCGTATTCGTCATATGGAAAAGCTAGTCTCTGCTGTGCATGCCAAAGAAGGCAAAATGGATACGCTGAAAACAATGCTAGCGGCTATTTTTGAAGAAGATGGCGTTGTTGTGCCGGTGAACAAGTTACGTAGCAGTCAGGTGCGTGAGTGGGTGCAAAACATGCGCCAGTCCATGCATCTTGATAGTCTTAGAAAAGAATTTAGTAAGGTGCAACAGCTAGCCCAAGCATTAACTAATACCGAACAACAACTATTTGCGCTGTACCCACTTTTAGAAAAAGACAGTGCTTTACTAACCGAAGCGAGCCAGCAAGCCGATAAGGAAAAAACACAATTAGAGGCCGAATTAGCCCAGCAACATGAGATTTATGACAAACAGCGCACCGATCTGCAAAGCTTACTTAGCCAAATTCGTAGTGATTTACAGACAACACAAACACGTTTAACTGATCTGCAAACACGTTATGAACATTTTTATGAAACTGACATGCAAGGTTTAGAACTGGCCCAAAAACAGTTACCTCAGTGGCGTGCTGATCGTGAGCAACAGAAACAACACTTGCAGTTATTGCGTGATGCAGTTGGCGACTCACAGCAACAATTAGAGGCACGCGAGTTAGAGCTGGCAAAACAGCTAGATCAATTTACGCAGCGTACTCAAGCACAAATTAGTCAGCTACGCGAGCGTTTAGAGCAGTGTCGAACTCAACAAGAAGACAAAAAAGTCAGCTTGCAGCATGAACATGACGCTCAAACCCAAGACTTACAGATGCAGTTTTCAGCGCAACTAGAACAATTAACGCAGCAATTATCGGATGTGGCGGCGCGTTTATCTGTAAGCGCATTAAGTGAGGCTGAGCAGAATGAAAAAGCGCAAGCTCAGTTACGACTAGAACAAGAACAATTGTCTTTTCAGCAACAATCTAAAGTATTGACGGCATTGCAAATAGAGTTCCAGAAACTCAAGATAGATCAGCGTGAAGGGTTAGATCGGCTAGCTAAAGTACGTCATGCGCAACAAAAAGCAGAACAACACTGCCAGTACATATCAAAACAACTAGATCCTGCTGAAGGAAGTTTACGTCATTTCTTGCGTGGTCATCTAGACGGTTGGGAAAATCAAGTCGGTAAAGTGCTTCGTGAAGACTTATTGGAACGGACGGATTTATCACCACAGTTGCAGTTAACAGAGAGTACTCAGCTCTTTAATATACAGCTTGATCTTAGTGCTATTGAATTACCCGAGTACGCACAGGCCGAGGCTGATTTGCGCGAGCAACTATCACAAGCGCAAGCAGTGTTAGAACAGGCAAAGGAGCAATTTAAAGCAGCTGAAAATGAGCAAGCAACAATCAATCAAAAGGTTCAGGAAAAACAGACACAGTTAGATCAAGCTAAACAGTTACAAGAGAAGTACGAGCGCAATATTGAATTTGCCCGAGAGGCTCGTGATCGTTTAGAGGAAGAGCATAAAGCGTTGTTGGCTGCTCGTCGTGATCAGTTGCGCCAGCAAAAACAGCAGCTTGAAGGGCAAAAGCAACAAACATTGGAGTTACGTAAAGAACGTTTAGCTGAGTTAGCCCATACACAGAAAAATCTTTTGTTAGAGTTTGAAGCAGACTGGCAAGATGAACGTGCTATTTTTACACGACAAATTAAGCAATATGAACAAAGCTTGCTGGAAAAACGAGAAGAAAATAAAAGACAAATCAAAGAGTTAAAAGAAGCTTTTGATAAAGAACTTGAAGCCAAGCAACTTGATCCTAAACGTTTACATGAACAAGAAGAACGCATCAGCGCGTTATCTCAAAAAATTGAAGAAACTGAACAGCGTGCAGACGAACTAGTTGAATATCAACGTTTTATGCGCACAGATTGGGCGCAAATAAAACCACAGTTAAGCGAAACAGAAGCACTACTGATTGAGCAGCAACGCATTGAAGAAGAACGTTTAGCGCAGTTGCAAACTTGTTATCAGGGCTTACGTAACCAGATTCGTCAGCAAGTGAGCCAGCAAGTTCAAATATTAGCTGACAATGATAAATACCAAAGCTTTATTAAGCCGTTACTCAAACAATTGGAAAATATTGATTTTTCAGAGCAAAGCCAGCAACCAATAGAAGAAAATACGGGTGATGTACGTGAGCGTATTGAGCGTGTTCAGCGCGCTATGCAGGAAAAATCTCAACTGGATGGAAAGTTACAAGACTCCAGTAATGCTTTTCAAAATAACTTATTAAAAAATGCAAATGAAGACTTTGTTCAGTATTTACTGAATGCGCAGAAAAAAATTGAACAAGAATATCAGCTTGTTAATGCGAAACGATTAATGCCCGTCTTAGAAAATATGCTTCAATTATTGCAAGACCAGCAATATCAACTATTGGAGCAGGGGCGTAATTATTCACAAGCACTTTCATCTTTTTTTGTGGTTTTCCGTGATTTAAATCGCCGTATTAGTGAGCAAAGCCGTCGCCTCAGTAAAGAAGTGGCTGATGATTTGCAGTTAGAAGGTATTCAAAAATCTGAAGTTCGTATTCAGTCGACTATTGATGAATTAGACTTTTGGCAGCCGCTTAAACACTTCCATAAACTCAATGAAGAATGGCAGAAGTCAGATGCCCCTTTTCCTAGTGATCAGTACTTAAATGTACTTAGCGACGTGGTTGATCTGCTTAAAAATGACCAAAGCTTCAATTTTGAAAACTTATTGCGTTTGGAGTTGCATTTAACAGAAGGCGGCTCCGATTTGGTGATTCGCAATGACCGTCAATTACTAGAGTCTTCTAGTCATGGTATGGCCTATTTGATTCTGTGTAAGTTCCTGCTCGCTTTCACACGCTTACTACGCGGTAATGCGCAAATTGCTATTCATTGGCCAATTGACGAAATAGGCACTTTAGCTTATCGCAATGTGGAAAAATTATTTAATGCTTGCCAAGCCAATAATATTTACATAGTTGGCGCCTTCCCTAATCCAGAGTCTGATGTGCTGATGTTGTTCAAAAATCGCTATTTAATTGAGAAACAAGCCATTACTCAAAGTAGCCAGCTCAAACGTATTGAGCCTCAGTTAAGCCGCTTATCTCAACGTCTTCAGGCATTAGAGGAGGCACGCTAATGTTGCAATACGGCCACTTAATTGAACGATTACTACAGGGGCAGTTTATTTGCCAGATCAGCGATGACAACGCATTTCGTCATTTACAAAATGAAGAGGTACGTGAGCAGCTTGATACTTATTTGCGCCCACTTAACCGTAGATTGGCAAGCAATGCTGAGCAAAGCGTTTGGTTTTTAGCTTGGCTTGAGGTAACGCCTAAAGTACGAGAAGAACTCAGTAGTCAACTGGCTACCACCATGAATAGCCTGCTTCCCTTACTCGAATGGTTTGCTTTAGTACAAGAAACTTTAGGCTTAGATGCTACGCCAGTTGCAGGCGATATTATTCAAGCCCCTGAATTTGTATTGCGCAGCCAAGATAATCCTAGTTTACGTGAGCGTGTAGCACGTTTGGCCTCAGATAAGTTTTTTGCATCAACCAGTGATGATTTAGCCTTGCAAATTAAGCAGATTTTTAATCGCCTTATGCAACATGGTTATTTGCAACAGCCACACACTGACCGCCAAAACTATCGCGTAACTGGAAAAATTGATTATCTATTAGATTTAGTGCGCTTTATTCGTGATGAGGAAAGGCTAGCGTTTGAAGAACCAGAACATACTCAGCAAGGACTGGAAATATGAGTAAGTTAGAGGTTGCCAGCTCTTTTGTTCAAACGGGAATAGAACGTTTAAGTTTATTAGGCACTCACGCTAAAGCCTTAATGGATGGATATCTTAGTGAGTTTATTGATGAAGCCGCATTTACTGAGCAGGCACTACGCAAATTAATCAATGCACAAATTCTATGGCGCCCTGATGAACAATCTGGTTTAAAGTTGACTAAAGTAGTGTGCGATCTTATTGCACAAATGTTAGCCGACGAAAAGCGTCGCACAGTGAATGCGGATGTTGCTGAAGACTTAGAGCATATTCTAGCGCTTGTTGAATCTTATAAAGAAGCTTATTACCGCGGTGACTATTTATTGGCAGATGATCACCTGCTGCATCTAACCCAAGTAGTAGATGGTATACACAGTAACTTCTCTAGTGCTATTGATAGCTTGTGGAAACGTATTAATACCGATTTTGCTTTTGTTTCCAGTTTAACTGAGAAAATTCGCGAAAATCAGCGCGCCCAAAAGCAAGTAACGCGCTTACTTGATGGTTTTGCCTTAATTGATTTTGATCGGCTCATAGAAAATGCAGGGTTAAATGGTGCTCTGCGTAAACTGCTTGTGAGCCAATTTCAGGCACATATGAGCACTCACTATAGTAGCTTGCGAGAAGTGCAGCAGCGCTTATTGGAGCTGATTGCGCGCTTTCGCAAGCAGCAAGAACGTAGCTGGTTAGTTCAGCAGATGTCCGACTTTTTGCGGACACATCCTAAGTTCACACCTGAGAACTACGCTTTACGTGCTGCTATTCCTGATCTGATTAATCAAGCTAGCCCTCTGTTAGCGAAAGTGAATTTAGCCTTAGATAGAACACAAGACTTACCATTATTAGCTGAGTTAGTGCAAGAGCAACCAGCTCGCCAGCGTTTAGATACAGCTATAGATGTGAATTTAGATAGCGTTATAGTCTGGTTTGAAGATGAGCAAATTCAAGCGCGCCAACAACAGCTAAAACTGGATGTTGAAAACTTTTATATTGAAGTACTAGATACACGTAGAAAACTTAGCGCAGTTGAGCATTTAGTGCAAAGCCAGTTGAACTGGGATAGTGAAATGTGGCTATTTCAAGTAATAGGTTACTATGATGCTTTACCTGATTTAGAGCAGAAGAAATTTAAGCTCATCCGAGATGAAAGCTACGCAAGTTACTGGAATGAGGTGTTATGGATTAAAGATGTAGAAGTTGTTTTAGTCTGAATTATTAAGCTAAATGCTATCTATGATTTATTAGTGGCCAGTCAATGTTTTTTTTCTTAAAGCTAAGTATTTTGCTTGGGTGTTAATGGTTAATACTTAGCTCAAAAATAGCAAAGGTAGATAACTACTGCTAGGTTGTTTAGGGCCACTACTGCATCTAAAAATTATTCAAAAGAGGGAGCTTAACTTGCTGACGTTAATAGGTATTTTGATTATTGTAACCATTGTGGCCTTGCTCATGATGGGGAAGTTGAACCCCATTATTGCGATGTCCTGTATTCCCGTTGTTGGCTTTTTTATTGCGGTGGCACTGATGCCGGAAATAGCCATGGTGGAACTAAACAAAGATATTTTGACAGATCAGCATACGCGGGAGCAAGCTTTGGCAGCTTTAGCTGAGGCAAGCTGGCAGGATGTTATAAGTAACAGTTTTAAGCACCTTGCGAACTATGTTAATTGGGGAATTGTAAAGGTTGCGTCAGTAGCGAGTATGTTTTTATTCGCTATTTTATTTTTCAGTATCATGAAAGATTTGCACATCTTCGATCCCTTGATTCGTCGCTTAGTAAGCATCACAAGAGGTAACGTCATAGTGGTCTGTATGATCACTGCGTTAGTAGCTGCTGTAGTGCATCTAGATGGCTCTGGTGCGGCTACTTTTTTAATTATTATTCCTGCGTTATTACCCTTGTATAAACGTTTAGGCATGAGTCCTTATTTGATGTTACTGATTATGTGTATCAGTATGGGCGTGATGAATATGGTACCTTGGGGAGGACCTTTAGGGCGTGCCTCCAGTGTAACCAATCTAGAAGTATCAGACTTGTGGCGCCCACTTATTTTAGTGCAAGTGCTAGGTATTCTCGGCTCTGTAGCTTTTGCTGCTGTTATGGGAGTACGCGAGAAACGACGCATTGTTGCAGCCGCCGCCAAGGGTACTACACCTTATCAAATGGACAGTTTACTTAAAGATGAGCTAGATATAACAAAAGATGAAAGCTCAAGTGAAGTTAAAAAACCAGTCCGGCCTCTACTTAACTCGAGCTTAATTGTGGGCGCTATTATTTGCTTGGCATTTGGTCTGTTGCCAGCCACATTGGTTTTTATGATCGTGTTGTCCCTTGCATTATTGTTTAACTACAGTACGCCAAAAGAACAAATGCAGATTGTTTCTAAACATGCTCCGCAAGCGATAAGTATGGTAGCTATTATTTTAGCAGCGGGTATTTTTCTAGGCGTGTTGGATCGCAGTGGAATGCTTAAAGCAACGGCATTAAATCTAACCTATATACTGCCTGATTTTCTAGTCAGTAAATTACATGTTGTTGTAGGTATTTTAGGGGTGCCTTTGGATCTGTTTACCAGTACTGATGCTTATTACTATGGTTTACTGCCTATTGTTCAGAATGTGACAGTTACAGCTGGAGTTAACTCCGCCTCAGTGGTGCATGCCATGGCCATTGGGAATAATGCGGGAACTTTTGTTAGCCCGTTCTCGCCAGCCGCATGGCTTGCCATGGGATTAGCTGGGACAGATATGGGGAAACATTTGCGTTATTCATTTGGTTGGATTTGGCTCTTTAGTTTCTTTACCTTAGGTATTGGTGCTGTTATGGGGCTGTACTAAGGGTTATCATGGCAAGTAAGCAACCGGCTTAATTTGAGCCGGTTTTTACTTTAAGAATAAAATAATGTAAGCCAGAGAGCTTTTGATATCTTCTTTGCATAAATCTATAAATTTTGTGCGGTTATTCATGCAGGGTAATTGGGTTTCTTGTTACAACTATGACATATCTAGTATTTAGCTATGTAAGCATAAAAAGTAGGGAGCAGGCAAAATGATTTTAAGTGGAACTGCACTCAGAGTTTTGCGTAACGCCCAAAATAAAATGCCCCAAGATAAACCACTAGCCATGAAAGCTGTAGAGCAAATAAAAACATGGTGTGAATACTATGATATAGATTTGCGGCAGCACCTTCGGGCGAATCATAAACTGCGCATTGACACAGATTTAATTGCGAAAATTGAACACACACTGGCTCAACTTAACCTTGCATCAATAAATAAAATATCAGCAGGTAAAACTTCAATGGAGCAAATTGAAGATGACATGCTGGAAAATAAGAATCAGCGTTTAGCTCCTAGCGCTAATCATTTAGTTTGCGCAATAAATGCACACTATTTGTCCTGTCAATTACTAGAGCCTCAGTGTTTTTATTATTTAGATGTTGACTATAGAACTCTCAATTTACAGCAGTTCAAAGCATTAGTAGTGGTAGAAAATCTGGATGTTTTTTACAGCAAAGATGCATTGGTTTTTATAGAAAAGGCGCTCAATACTAGGCTAGCGTTGATAGTTTATAAAGGCCATGACCAAGCAGCTACAAGTTGTGTTGCGTTAAAAGCAAGAGCTGTGCAGCAAGGGCTGCCTTGTATTTACTATGGGGATTTTGATAGTAGAGGCGTAAATATTGCGTTAACAGAAGGCTATACTCATATTTTGCTCCCAGTATTGGATTCACTAAAAAAAATAGCTAACACTTATCAACTCAACGTACAACAGCTTCCTTATAACAAAGCTTTGGATAAGTATGTAGAGTGTTATCCAGAATCGCCATTAGCAAAATACTTATTACTAATTACTAAAAGTGCTAAAGGATTACTGCAACAAACACAGATCGTCAAGCAAATCCCGCTAAACTTGTTAGTTATAGAAAATTGAATAGGGCGAGCTATGGATAAGCAGCAGATTTTTAATATTTTCTATGAAGAAACTATTTCAGACAGTTTTCAAATTGACTAGGGGGCAAATATTTACGATGAGTTTCTAGAGAAGGTAAATAAGTATGGCACTATTTTATATTTATGCCCAATGCATAGCCCAGATGCGCAATACTTTTTAGATAAGGATTATCAGCTTGATTATAGGCCTATCGCCAATGCTCAGGATCTGCTGCGTTTGAGCAATGACTTTATGCAGGAAGAAAAAAAGTACGAAGGTATTTGGGCAAGAGAAGTCTTACGTTTTTTAGACTATGACCAACTTTATCGCATTATCAGCCACTATTTATCCTTACTAAAAAGCTATGGAACCCTATTTTGTTCATTTCGTTATGGACAAAGTAATAAGCGCAGCCAAGACGGCATGGTTTTGTTGGACATGACAGAAGGTAAATTAAAACAGTTGCTAGTTAAATTAGATTACGATATTCATTTTAAGCATTGGCTTAATCGTTACGAAACACCTAATGAAATACAAAACTGGTTTAACGTGCAAATTACTAAATTGGATTAAAATTTATAAGCAGAAGGTTTGATTTTTGGGTTATGAACAAGGTAGTTTGATGCATTCTGAATTCTAAGAGATAGTTAAGCATGGCACATGTAGCCTTTATTACGGGGGCAACCTCAGGTTTTGGACGAGCAGCTGCGCGTCGCTTTGCAAAAGCAGGCTGGTCTTTGGTGTTAACAGGGCGCCGTTTAGAACGGCTCACTGAGCTATCAGCAGAGCTAAGTCAGCAAGTACCTGTGCATATTGCTCAGTTGGATGTGCGTGATAGTCACGCAGTGCAAACAGTAGTTGACAGCTTACCTGTGGCTTTTAAACAGATTACTTGCCTATTAAATAATGCTGGACTGGCATTAGCGCCAGAGCCTGCACAAAAAGTTAATCTCAGTGATTGGCACACTATGATTGATACCAACATCACGGGTTTGGTAAATGTTACTCATGCACTGGTAAATACCTTAATTGCCACAGGGAAGGGCGCCAGTATTATTAATATTGGTTCAATTGCAGGGCAGTGGCCGTATCCAGGTAGCCATGTTTATGGCGCCAGCAAAGCCTTTGTGCAGCAGTTTAGTTATAATTTGCGTTGTGATTTATTAGGCACAGGTGTTCGTGTTACAGATATTGCACCAGGATTGGCTGAAACAGAATTTACGTTAGTGCGCACCAAAGGCGATCAAGCCGCATCTGATAAACTCTATTCAGGTACACAACCACTGGAAGCAGAAGATATTGCAGAGTTGGTTTTTTATGTCGCGAGTTTGCCCCACCACATCAATATTAATCGCTTAGAAGTAATGCCAACCCGTCAAGCATGGTCGGCATTTGCTATAGATAGAGATTAGTGTAATAGCTCAATTAGGGTTGGGCCATCAATCAGCTCAACCTGAGATTGCTCAGCAAAGCGTTGGGCATCTAAAGAAAAGCCATTAGTGGCTACGATAATCCCCGCTTGTGCTTTACTGGTAGCAACAATTCCCGCCATTTCCCTTACTACGGCTACGCCAACACGGCTTGTCCAATGCTTGCATTGTATGAGATAAACTTTGCCTTTACGTTTAGCAATCACATCAACACCGCCATCAGCGCCGTTAATAGTTTCTTGCACCTTATAGCCTTGGCTACTAAAAACTTCTGCTGTAAGAGTTTCAAATTCTTCCCAAGAAAGTTTACTAAGGGCTTTTAAAGGATTCCTTGCATTAGCCACCTTGCGTGCCAAGCGTGTACGTTGGTAGCGTTTAAAAGGAGCAACAAACATACCAAATAACGCCTGAGGTAAAACAATGAGTTGTGACAAATAGGCAATATTAAAAAGGATCATATGCATTAAACGCGAAGGATCAAGCCCATTTAGTGAAATAATGGGTTTAAAACCATGCCAAGGCAGCCAAAAGCCTAAATAGTACCAATACGCTAGCGATAGCCCAACAAACAGGCTTAGCCCTAATGCAAAATGTAGTTGGCTGATGCGGTAAATAAACAGCCAAGGCGAATGCCGTTTTAGAACGCCATATCGAGTTTGCTTGCCGTGGCTCAAACTAAACACCTTAAGTAAATCAAACGCTTATTAAATTAAGGTGTATAAGTATACAGTTGTTTATACTTTTTGCTAGCCTAATAACGATTTATATATCTTTAAACTTTGCAAAACTAATGCTTTACTGTTTTGGGTTACTTATAGCATCCTGCCTTTTCAGGCGTTGACAGAGAGAAAATTATGAGTCTGACAGTTTATGGAGCAGCACTTTCTCCGTTTGTGCGTAAGGTGTTATTTTTTATAGAAGAAAAAGGTTTGGAATACCAGCTAGAAAATATCATGCCCGGCATGTTGCCTGATTGGTATTTGGAGATTAATCCTCTAGGGCGCATTCCATCATTACGTGATGGCGATTTAGATCTATCTGACTCAGCTATTATTTGCCATTATTTACAACGTAAATACGGTGGAAAAACCAATCTGCTAGGTGATACACCAGCTGAAAAAGCCAAGGTGGAATGGTTTGAAAAATACGCTGACTATGAAGTAGCGCCTTTGGCAACATTTACGGTGTTCTTTAATCGTACTTTAATGCCCATGATGGGTAAAAGCTGTGATGAAGAAAAGGTACAGCAAGCGTTAAGCAAATTACCTAAGCATTTTGATTACTTAGAAACACAACTCAATGGTAATGAGTATTTTGTCGGTAATCGCTTTACGTTGGCCGATATTGCAGTCGCTACTCAGTGGATTAACTTTGAGTATGCTAAAGAGCGTTTGGATGAGCAACGTTGGCCTAATTTGGTAGCGCATAAAGCACGGGTTTTTGGGCGCGAGGCAGGCCAAAAGCGTTTAGCACATGAAACTAAAATCTTACAAAAACTAGGCGTATAACAAATAGACCCCACGTAGCTATAGTTTGGCTACGTGGGTTTTTACTATTTAGGTGCAAGCATTTCTTCTGGTTTAACCCAAGCGTCATACTGTTCGCTTGTTAGTAAACCTAGCTCAATGGCTGCTGAGCGTAGCGTTTTGTTTTCGTTATAGGCTTTTTTGGCAATTTTTGCTGCATTGTCATATCCAATATGGCGATTTAAAGCAGTAACTAACATGAGCCCATTTTCTAGATGCTGCGCCATCTGTACGGTATTAGCTTGCATTCCATCAATACAATGGCTAGTAAAGTTACGACAGCCATCTGCCAATAGTTCAATAGACTGCAGAATGTTATGGATAATAACAGGCTTAAATACATTTAGTTGTAAATGCCCATGGCTAGCAGCCATGGTCACCGCAACATCATTGCCTACTACTTGGCAAGCTACCATAGACAAGGCCTCGCACTGAGTTGGGTTAACTTTGCCAGGCATAATAGAGCTGCCAGGCTCATTAGCTGGAAGCAGTACTTCGGCAATACCAGCACGAGGGCCTGAGCCAAGTAAACGTAGATCGTTAGCAATTTTCATTAGCGCCATGGCGAGGGTTTTTAAGGCGCCTGAAAATTGCACTAAAGCTTCTTGGCCAGCAAGGGCGGCAAACTTATTAGGTGCAGTAATCAGTTTTAGACCACTAATAGCGCTTAGCTCTTGGGCAATATCTTGATCAAAGCCTATAGGGGCATTTAAACCTGTGCCTACAGCTGTACCACCTTGTGCAAGATGACTTACGGCGGGAAGGCTGGTTTCAATAGCAGCTTGGGCATAATCCAGTTGTGCAACAAAGGCTGAAAGCTCTTGGCCAAAGGTAATAGGTGTGGCATCCATCATATGGGTGCGTCCCGTTTTAACCTGATCTTTGTATTCGCTGGCTTTTTTGGCCAAGGCATCACGTAGGGTTTTAATGGAAGGCAATAATTGCTGATAGGTCGCTTGCAACGTAGCAATATGCATGGCTGTAGGAAAGCAGTCATTAGAGCTTTGTGCACGGTTGACGTGGTCATTAGGGTGCACAGGTGATTTGCCACCACGGCCATTTCCGGCTAGTTCATTGGCACGCCCCGCAATGACTTCATTGACATTCATGTTGGTTTGCGTACCACTGCCTGTTTGCCAAACAATCAATGGGAAATGTTCATCCAGCTTACCATCAATGACTTCTTGGGCTGCTTGTTCAATGAGCTTGGCTACGTTGGGATCAAGATCTTTATGGCGTAAGTTAACGCGTGCAGCAGCCTGCTTAATCATAGCCAAAGCATGAATTACCGCAATTGGCATATTTTGCTTGCCAATCACAAAATTTTCTTTAGAGCGCTGGGTTTGAGCGCCCCAATAAGCATCTTGTGGAACTTCAATATTACCTAAGCTATCACTTTCTATACGAGACATCTGTTGCTCCAAAACAAAAAGGTTAGCGGCTAAACACAATTGGCTTAATCTTTATTTTGTTGCTCTTGAGCTTCTAGTTGTTTATTGCGTTCTTTCATGCGCTCTAGCGCTTGAGGATCAATAGGCATTTGTTTTGCTGTGCTACGCAACAACAAAAGGCTGCCCACGATAGAACCTAAAACCCCTGCAATTAATAACCAGATATACCAAGGCATACTTTGCTCCTTAAGCTGTTTTAACAGCATAACAGATAGGAAAATAAAGCGGTATGCAGCGTTTAGTGTTAACTCAAGGTACAATAGGCTAAATGCAGTTATGAGATTTTATTATGCCCACTCCAATTATTGTCGCTCTTGATTTCCCTAGCCAAGAACAGGCTTTGACTATGGCAAAGCGTCTAGATCCAACACTGTGCCGAGTAAAAGTTGGTAAGGAACTTTTTACACGAAGCGGGCCGGCTGTGGTTGAAGCCTTGCACAAACTGGGCTTTGAGGTTTTTTTAGATCTTAAATTTCACGATATTCCCAACACTACCGCAATGGCGGTTAAGGCGGCAGCAGAATTAGGCGTATGGATGGTAAATGTACACTGTTCAGGAGGTTTACGCATGATGCAGGCTTGTCGTGAAGTGCTAGAGCAACGTACTACAGCCAATCCATTATTAATAGGTGTTAGCGTATTGACTAGCATGGAGCAAGTGGATTTGGCAGGTATAGGTCTTGATGTGCAACCACAAGAGCAGGTATTGCGTTTAGCAGGGCTAGCACAGCAAGCGGGTTTGGATGGCCTAGTTTGTTCTGCACAAGAGGCACCTATGCTAAAAGAGCAATTCGCCTGTCTACAATTAGTAACGCCTGGCATTCGTCCAGCAGGTAGTGCGTTAGATGATCAAAAACGTATTTTAACGCCTAAACAAGCTATACAAGCGGGGTCTGATTACTTGGTGATTGGCCGGCCAATAACTAAAGCAGAGCAGCCAATAGATAGGCTAGAAGAAATAGTCCAATCGCTTGTATAAGTGGGAGCTTCCACTGATTGATAGTGACCTCTGTCAATCAGTGAAATATTTTGTTGCATTTTAGCTTAAGAATAGGGCTTAATTTTTTGCTAAGATATTGCAAATTTCTTAAAAAGAGGATTTAAATTTTCGCTGTTCCACTGTTTGTTATGGAAAAGGCAAAGCCATAACCACCTAATACGTGTTCAAGTTGCCTCACTAAACTTTCGTGTGTCCTATGATTTTCTTTATTGGTGTTGTGTACCAATTCTATGCTTAGCGTCGCTACATTAAATTTTTAAAACTTATTTTTTTAATGTAGGTGTTCCATGAAAACGTATCCTCGCTCAATGGCTGAGCGTGCGACTCACGCTATGCTGTTTGAAATTATTTCTATCCTTTTAACTGCGCCTATTAGCGCATGGTTACTTGATAAGTCTATTTGGGATATTGGTATAGTAGCTATTATATTATCTACTATTGCTATGGTTCTAAATATTGTTTACAACATGGGCTTTGATAAAATTTGTCCTCCAACACAAGCGCCGCGCAGCTTTAAAATTCGGGCTATGCATGCTTTAGGTTTTGAGCTAAGTTTTATTATAATTAGTGTGCCTGTTGTTGCACTTAGCCTTTCTATCAGTTTATTAGCAGCATTTATTATGGATGTAGGTCTTTTAATATTCTACCTATTCTATACATTCGGCTTTAACTGGTTGTATGATTATGTTCGCTCTAAATTGATTGAAGATAATGTGTTTGCCCATAATGCTTAACATTAAGCCCTCCATAGCCTTGCGCGTGGGGGGCTTTTTTGGGGACCTTCTACTTTTCGCTTAAATCCTTTAACTCTACTTGTTTAGCTAAATCATTAATGCAGTAATTAATGTGGAAAAAAATAAAAAGAAAAGTATAGATAGGGTTTATTTTTAGTTCGATTGAAAACTCTTTTTTCGCATACTCTTGCAGTGCTGCACGCATTTGAAATACAAGAATTGTAATAAGAGCGAAATAGATAGAGGAAATCAGTAAGGCTATTAGAAGTAATACTAGCGTTATAATAATGTTATCAAAGTTAATACTTTTAGGAATAAATACCCAAGTAAACCATGCGCTAATGGCAGAAAAATATAAAATACCATCAGATGAAATTTTGCTATTTGTTATACGGTTAAATTCAGGCAGCAAACGATAGAGCCACATTAGACTGAAAAAGCCACCTGTTAATATGCATAAAATAAGGTGCTTGCTAGTAGAAATGTTTGCTTTTTCTTTTAATACAGTTGCGCTGCTCATAAAGTATTCCTGATGAAAGATAGAGCGTTATATGCTAATACATTTTTATTTTCCTGTAGTGACTTAATACCAAGTTGCAGAGCTAGTTGCTAATGAACTAGCTCTGGTAGCTATTAAATTAAGTTGCGTGCTTTAGCCTGTTCAGTGAGTTCGTCACGAAAATTAGGATGGGCAATGGCAATTAATGCCAGTGCACGCTCACGTAGGGTTTTATTGCGCAGCTTGGCAATGCCAAATTCAGTAATAACATAGTCCACATCATTTTTATGTGTAGAGACATGAGCACCTTCTGTTAGTGTTGGCACAATACGCGATACTGTGCCATTTTTTGCCGTAGAGGGTGTCACTATCATTGCACGACCGCCTTTAGACATATTGGCTGTACGGATAAAGTCAGTTTGTCCGCCAGTGCTTGAATAAAGACGTGTTCCTATTGTTTCAGATGCACACTGCCCTGAGAAATCAACCTGCATAGTGCCATTAATAGCAACTAGATTGTCATTTTGGCTGGCAATGCTTGGGTTGTTAATAAAGTCAGCTGGATGAATTTCAAAAATAGGGTTTTTGTGCATGGCTTTATATAAGCGTTCAGTACCTACAGCGAAAGTTGCCACAATTTTTCCTGGCTTTAAGGTTTTCTTTGCCCCAGTAATGGCACCGCTTTCGAGCAAGGTGATGATGCCATCACCTAAAACTTCAGTATGAATGCCTAAGTCTTTTTTCTCAGTGAGTTGAGTAACAACGGCGTCAGGAATGCTACCAAAACCAATCTGTAAGGTATCGCCATCGTTAATTAAGCCGGCAACGTGAGCGGCAATGGCTTTTTCAATATCACCAATTTCACCACTAGGTACGCTAGTTACAGGCAGGTTGCTTTCAATAAAAGCAGTCACCTGAGAAATATGTACATGGCAATCACCTTCACAGAAAGGCACATTAGGGTTCACTTCTAAAATAATAGCGCGAGCTTTACTAATAGCTGCCATGGTGTAGTCCGCGCCTAAGCTTAATGAAAAGTTACCATTCTCATCCATGCTAGAGGCAATGCTATATACAACGTCAGCGGGTAGTTGGCCTTGTTTAATTAAGCTAGGAATAGATGAGAAGTGGCAGGGTAGTAAATCAATCCAGCCCTCGTTGGCACCTTGACGCACTGTGCCGCTTAAGAAGTATGAGCTGTGTTTTACATGCTCAGTAGTTGCTGGATCCATATAGGCATAAGGCTTGATTGCCAGTAGTTGCCATACTTTAATGCCTTTAAAACGTAAACGATGTTCTGATAGGGCTGTTAGTAGTTCGGGCGGCTCACCTACACCTGTAGGGACAATAATGTTGTCACCGTTTTTTAGTAAATCTAAGGTTTGCTCTGCGGTGCGTTTTTTATCTAAATATTGTTGCTCAATGGAAAGCATGTTCGTTCCTTTGTCTTGATACAGCCTTGGCTGTATGGCGTGGATATATCGAAGAATGAAACAGATAGCTACATCATAGAGCATGCAGACTGCTTTGAAATTTAGCTGAAAGTCTCTATTGTGGTTGTTTTGAGGTGGAGTAGAGACATATAGGACAGTTTCACAAAAGTCCTTTTGTATATTTTGCTTTTAATAGAGAGGTATTGGTTATCACTGCATATACTGTATCGAATAAATAAGGATGTTAAAGCAGGATAAATTTGCTGAGGAAGTATTTTTCTATGCGTTTAGGCTCTAGCCTATCAAATTAAAAGTGGCTAGTATTGCCTAAGATGGCGTAAAAACTAAATTATAAATAAGTAATTTTATGCGAATGTTAGTCATATTTAATAGTTTAGGCAAGATTGTAGTTAACACACTGATCTTTTAACATATAGCTAATCTGAAAAATCTAAAAAATTATTTCTGTATTGGCTTTTAGCCTGAAAAATTTTCTTTGCTGAAACCCTTACTAAAGCACCCTCTTTAATCATTTTTCGAATATCATTTGGGTTTGCCTGGTTAAGCAATAGTTTAACTGCAGTTTGGTTAGCAATTCTATATAGTGTAGTGTTTGATAATTGTGTTTTGCCTAGCTTATCAAAAAAGTAGTAGTCCTTTCCTTTTCGCCATATTTGCCCATAACGACCATAATGGATATCGGCTATTTTCTCCCATGCGTCAGTAGTATTTTCCTCTAATTGGTACAGGCTGGTACTGCGTGAAACTAAGCCGGTAGAGTGACGCTTTTGCCCTGAAATTGATGAGTCTTGTAAAAAATAAGTGTGATTGTTATAGATAAAAATCAAAGGTGCAATTTCTTGCCAGTTACCATCAGGAAATGGGTTGTCGCCTGCACGCTTAATTTTCTCTTTTGCTTGATCGTAAAAGTAAACACCGTGTTTAGACAGTAATAAGACATGATTTACGTGCCCACCGTGGTGGCTCATTATTTGATAAGGAGCATAATCGGTATTAAAAACTAAGTTATTCATAGCTACATTACCTGTTGTTGGGTCAAATAAGTAATGTTCTTTAAATAGATTACCGACGTTAAAACTATACATATGTTTGCTGCTAGGAATGGGCAATTTATAGTTGTGATAATAAACAAAATTATCATCTTGATATAGATTATGGCTGCTACGCAGGCGCTTGTCTTCATCCTGTAAGTTAACGGCCTTTATTTGTTCAGGTTGTGCATCAGGCATTAGTTTTCCGCGAAAAAATACAGTTGAACCATTAGTTGCTAAATTATTCTTGAGTAGCGCTTTATAAGGCGTAGATGAGTTTGGAAGCCGCACTAGTGGGTAAAAATAAACCTGTGGTTTCTCTCCTAGCCCTAAGCCATAAAGCCAAGTTTCAACTAGGTTTTGCCAGCTAGACAAGGTTAGATTTTGCTCAGTAAAAGGAGCGCAATAAATAGTAGAATGGCCATCTGTAAAATAGTCGTTGCCTAAATAAACCGCTGTTGTAGGGCTAAAATTGGCGATACTTTTATTACCACAATAAGCCTGTTGTTGGTCGATCGCAAAGGGTGTATTGCGTTGACTATTTGTAGCTATAAGTTTAAAGCTGGCAGGATCAGCTTGTTTTATAAGGTGATAGCCATTACTAGGCACGCTGGCATAAATTTGACCTTGATAGTTGATGAAAATACTATTGCTGATGCGCTCACCCTCATGTTCCATGCTGATACTGGATGGCTCACTCATTGCTAGGATCAAGCCTGATAGCAGTACTACACTGATCAAAGCAAGACTACTGCCAAAAATGTAAAAAATAAGTTTTGTTTTCATAAAGTAATTGGAAATAGATCAAAAATATTATGCATTCTAGCATTGTGGGGGCTTTTTGTTAGAAGTAGATCTTTTCTTAAATAAATTATTTGCTGAGATTTGAAGTAGAGGTTGTTTTGAAATAATTATGCTTCTCAAGAGTTTTACTATAAAAAAAGTAAATAAAGTTATTTTTTAGGCTGGATTCGGTGAGCTACCCTATAAAATTTTTTAAGAAAATATGT